>JAYTGR010000759.1:0-3737 GCA_043733205.1 Chthonomonadaceae bacterium | reverse complement strand
CGGAAGAGTGCGGATTGAAGGGATTTACTTTGGGGGGAGCAGGGGTCGCGGAGCGCCATGCCAACTTTATCGTGAATCGGGGCCATGCGACGGCGGCGGATGTCCGGGCGGTGGCCGAGACCGTGAAACAGCGCGTGTTCGACCGTTTCGGGCTAAAGCTCGAAGAGGAAGTCCTCTATGTGGGTGAGTGGGACTGAAAGGAAGTGAGCGGTGCCGATTGTAGAGTACGTGTGCGATTTCGAAGCCTCCCTGGACCGGGTCTGGGCTTTTTACGACGACATCGGATCGCTGTTCAAGCTGACGCCGCCAGAGAATCATGCCCGTATCGATGGGGATCCCCTTCCCATGCGAGTCGGCGTCATCTATCGTCTGCTGATCACTCGGTTCGGCGTCACGCTGCACTGGGACGCCGAGATCGTCACCTACGATCCGCCCCATCTCTTTCGGGACCGGCAGGTAGACGGCAAAGGCCCTTTCAAGGCATGGACCCACACCCATACGTTCACCGCGCTGCCGAACGGCCGCACCCGCCTCACGGACCATGTAGAGTATGAAGCGCCGTTCGGACCTTTTGGGCGCGTCGCCAACCTCCTCTTCATCCGCCGTGAACTCGACAAGATGTTCGCTTTCCGTCATAAAGTCACGCGCGAAAACGTCGAAAAACAGAAATAGCCGCCGCTTCCCCAGTGGAAACGACGGCTGAATGCTCTGCTTTGAGCTCAGTATTTCGGCACGGACGGATCAATCTCTTCGCTCCACGCGGTGATGCCTCCGACCACGTTTTTCAGGCGGGTGAAGCCTTTCGCTTTCAGGCGGTTCAGGGCGTCGGCGCTGCGTTTGCCGGAGCGGCAGTGCAGTATGATCTCGGCGGTGGGATCGAGTTCGCCGGAGCGCTCTTCTATCTGCCCCAGCGGAATCAGTTTCGTGCCGGGAATACGCGCGATGGCATACTCGTAGGGTTCGCGCACGTCGATAATGGTCAGATCTTCGCCGCGATCCATGCGCGCTTTCAGCTGCGTGACGGTGATCTCTTCGTTCTCCGCGACCGCCTGCGGCGCGGCCTCTTCGCCCCGAATACCGCAGAACTCCTCATAGTCGATCAGTTCTGTGATGGTGCGGTTCGTTCCACAGATGGGGCAGCTCGGATCCTTTTGCAGTTTCAGTTCACGGAACTGCATTTTGAGGGCGTTGAAGAGCAGCAGTCGCCCGATCAGCGGGTTCCCGATGCCCAGGATCAGCTTGATCGCCTCGTTCGCCTGGATACAGCCGACGATGCCCGGCAGCACGCCCAGCACGCCGCCTTCGGCGCAGGAGGGAACCAGACCGGGGGGAGGGGGCTCCGGGTAGAGGCAGCGATAGCAGGGGCCCTTTTCCGCCCAGAAGACCGAAGCCTGCCCCTCGAACCGAAAGATGGAGCCGTAGACGTTGGGCTTGTTGAGCAGCACACAGACGTCGTTGGTGAGGTAGCGGGTTGGGAAGTTGTCGGTGCCGTCGATCACGACATCGAAATCTTTGACGATGCGCATCGCGTTCTCCGAGGAGAACTGCTCCTCGAAGCCGATCGTTTCGACATGGGGGTTGATGTCGCGCAGTGTCTCACGCGCCGACTCCATCTTCAGCCGTCCCACATCTTTAGCGCCGTGGATGATCTGTCGCTGCAGGTTGGTCAGGTCCACGGTGTCGAAATCGACGATGCCGATGGTGCCCACGCCTGCCGCCGCCAGATACATCATGAGCGGCGAGCCCAGCCCCCCTGCGCCGATACAGAGCACTTTCGCGGCCTTCAGCCGCTTCTGCCCCTCCAGATTGACCTCCGGCAGGATGAGGTGGCGGCTGTAGCGCAAAATCTCGTCGTTGCTGAGTTCAGCGTTCGCACCGCGCTCGTCCGAGATGACGCTGACCGGCTCCGGCAGGGGCTTTGTCGGCCCTGCGCCGCCCGCGATGCTTGGCACGATGCTCAGTTCGTCGTCCTCGCCGACCGGCGTCTCCATCCCCTGCAGGGTGCGGGTGTCTTCGGAGCCTTTGTAGACGTTGACGAAGTGACGCAGTTCGCCCTTCTCATTGAAAAGATGTTTCTGCAGATTCGGATACTGCGCCGACAGGCCGTCCAGCACCTTCTGCACCGTCTCTCCTGCGATATCCAGTTCGTCCGTGCCGCCTGCGAACTGCTGCAGGGCGGTCGGTATAAGCACTCTCGCCATAACATTCCTCTCTTCTCTGAGTCAAACTTTTAGGGATCTCTTTAAATTGGTCCCAGGATCTTCCAGGCTTCGGCGGTGAACGCCTGACGGTCGTCGTCGAGCTGCCAGACGGTCAAATCGGCGGGATGGCCGTCTTGTACCGAAACTATGATATAGGTATACCACGGAGAGGCCCATTCCCGGTCATAAGCACTGGGCTGGGCGGGATGATTGGGATGAGAGTGGTAGAAACCCAGAACTTTACGCTTGGTGCGCCGCTCCTCCTGCATGAGCAGGAACATCTCCTGCGGCGACACAAAGTAGCGGCGCTCCTGACCTACGACTGCGGCTTCCCCTGCCTCCGTACCGGCAGGCAGGACAGAGTTCTCGAACTTCGCGCTGGGCTCGAAGACGTTGGCCAGCGCGCGCACTTCGCGCACGGTTTTATCCGCGCCTTCGACATCGCCCAGCAGGACGCCGCAGCACTCGCTGGGAAAGGCGGCAGCGCCGTGGGCGCGAATCGCATCGAGGTGAGCTTCACTGAGATGCAGCATAAGTTGTCTCCGCTTCCAGCGTCTCGGCTTTGGGAACTGCGGGTGCATCCTGCCAGAATCGCTCCGAGAGGTAGCGTGTGCCGCTGTCGCAGAAGATCGTTACGATCACGCCCTCGTCCAGTTCCTCTGCCAGCTTGAGCGAGCAGACCATTGCCGCCGCCGCCGAGATGCCCACCAGTACGCCCTCCTCGCGCGCCAGTCGGCGCACCATGGCGTGGGCGGCTTCGGTGCCGACTTCGCGGTTCTCATCGGCCAGAGAGGGGTCGTAGATGCCGGGTACGATGGAGGTCGGCATGTACTTCATACCTTCCAGGCCATGAAACGGCGAATCGGGCTGAAACGAGATCAGACGGACGGTCGGATTGAGTTCGCGCAGACGGCGTCCGACGCCCATGAAGGTGCCGCTGGTGCCGAGGCCCGCGACGAAATGGGTGATGCGGCCCTGCGTCTGTTTCCAGATCTCCGGCGCGGTGGTTTCGTAATGGGCCTGCCAGTTGGCGGGATTGTTGTACTGATCCGGATAGAAATACCGTTCGGGATCCGCCGCGTAGATTGCACGGGCTTTCAGGATCGCGCCATCCGAGGACTGGCGTGGATCGGTCAAAATCAGATGCGCGCCGTAGGCCTTGAGCAGCTGTTTGCGCTCCTCATTGGCGTTGAGCGGCAGGCAGAGGTGTACCTCATAGCCCATTGCGGCACCGAGCATGGCATAGGCGATGCCGGTGTTGCCGGAGGTCGCATCGAGGATGACTTTACCGGGCCGCAGTTCTCCGGAGCGCTCGCCTGCGAGCAGCATGTTCTTTGCAGGGCGGTCCTTCACCGATCCACCGGGGTTGGCCCACTCCGCTTTGGCGTAGATCTCCACCTTGGGATTGTGCGGCACGATGCGGCGCAGCCGGACCAGGGGGGTGTTTCCGACCAGATCGAGCAGTCCAACCGGGTGGGACGCGATCAAGGGCGGCTCCACGGCAGGGCGCTCGCGGGGAAAATGTTCCAGGGTGTT
>JAYTGR010000758.1:0-1185 GCA_043733205.1 Chthonomonadaceae bacterium | reverse complement strand
GCCAACCCGTCACTACTGCGGGCACGGCCACTTTTGCGTCGCGCGCACAGGGGCCATCTAGTCACTACTGGCAGCCAATCTGGGATGTGACTTTCCCCGGACAAGCGGAGGTGGAAGTCGTGGACGCCGACGGCGTCATCACACACTATGCCAATGATGCCTACTACATTGTGCATCGAGACAATTCCCCCGCTGGCGAGGCCCTGCCACAGCAGGAGGCTATCCAGCGCGCTAGGGAAGCCGTGAATGTGGCTGGACAGCCGGAACCACTACTGTTTTGGGAGGCGGATGTTGAACAGGGCCATCCGGGCTTTCCTCTCGCTAGTTCATATACCTGGATGGTACGCTGGTATCGCGCGGCGGGTGGCATTCCCTACCGGAACCAGCACACCAGCGTTGCGCTTGACGCACAGACCGGCGAGGTCAAGTTCCTGACCATCATGTATGGGTCTCCGCCGCTGGCGGCGGCTAAAAAGGTGCTGAGTCGGGACGATGCTGTCTCCGTTACAGCGTCTCAGGTCGTTAGCCAAGTCGTTCAACAGGAAGCAACGCTCAAGGAAGGTCACTTGGAGATCGTAACTCCCGATGATAGGTGGCCCCACTCCTCAGACAAGCCGGGGCGGCTCAAGGGCGTCCGCCTGGCCTGGGCTGTCACGTTTATCGTGGACGGCGTCTGGCGTCAGGCGGATGTAGACACGGAGACCGGGGAAATCCTGAGCGTGGCAGCCGACGGCGGCCCGATGGGGATGCATACGGCAGCCTCTCCTACAGCAGCGTTCGTGCCGCTGCCCATCACGCCGATGCTCCAATCCGTCCGGGCGGTCTACATCCGGGGGCGTGACGCGAACGGAAAGTGGGCCACCAAGCCCCTGCTGAAGTTCGGCACGAAGGATCAGCCTCATGCCGTCGCCCTGCTGAGAAAGACGGTGGACTTCCGCAAGGAAGGCCCGGCGGGTGCCGCCTCGCAGCAGATCATTCTGGTGAGCAGGAGCAGCGCCATCGGGGTGTATTCTTACTTCCCTGACACGGGCCTGCTGGGCGGCAACTCGGATTGGGCTGCTGTGCCGGACGAGTTCAAGACCTGGGTGCAGCGCAAAACTGCCTCCGCCAGCGCGTCTACAGCAAAAGGAGCGCATCGGTGAAGGCCGCAAGTCGTTCTCCACTGGACATCGCAGAAGCCCGGCC
>JAYTGR010000757.1:0-1189 GCA_043733205.1 Chthonomonadaceae bacterium | reverse complement strand
GGACAGCGTCATAATAACGGCAGTCCTTCGGGGCTGTGTGGCCGTCCGTTTCCTTTTTCTCTTGGCCGAGTGGGGAAACGGGCGGTTTTTTGCGTCTTTGCGTACGCAAAAAGCGGGGAAATCAAATCGCTGGCAGTTCAAAGCCGCGTCTTTGCGGCGGAAGGCCGTCCGCTGGTTTTCGGCTTACCGATGGACGAGGAGCAGAAAGCCCCCACAGCGCTGAAGGAACTGCTCCTGGGAAATCGTCTCTGAGGCCGGCCGGTTGGGATCGTGGATTGTCGCGGTCGCGGTGTCGCCTCTGCCGGAGAGAGCGAGCAGAGCGGCATAGTGATTGCGGTTCATCCAGGCGATGGCGACCGGAGAAGTATCGGGGAGAGCCTCCCGACTGACCTGAACGCCTTCAGCTTTGAGGCCGATTTTCTGCGCCGCCTGCTGCAGACCGGCCATTGTCGTGCCCTCCGCAGTCGTGCCTGCGGTGCTGCGCAGCGTTTCCACGCTCGTTTTGACACCGAGTTTTTGGCAGACGAGCAGGAGGGCGCGAGGGCCGCAGTCGGCATCCACAGGAAAACGGGCAGGTAAATCGACGGTTACTGGAGTGGCGGGAGGAGGCAGTCCGGCATCCCGCAGACAGATCGTTCTCTGCTGCACTGCGAAAGCAGCGGCTTCAGGAGCGAGGCCGGGAGTACGCGCCAGGGCTTGCAGGGCGTCGGCGGCCCGGCGGTAGTCATGTTTTTTGCAGTCCTGGCGGGCCTGCTGGTAGAGAGGAGACGACTGCACCTGCGCAGCAGCCGAAGAAAGACTGCTGAGAGAGCGGGCAGCCGTAAGGGACAGTGCCGGGGCGGCGACAGGGGCCTGACAGCCGGAGATGCCGAGCGCAAGGCCCAGCAGAGGCACAAGCAGGCGCAATATCCGAATGGGATCCTGCGGCTTCGAAGCACGATTCAGAGTGGCGGCAAAGCTTGGTAAAGCGATAAACATCTGCGATCTCTTCTCCGTTCAGCAGAAACAGCAAATCAGGAGACGCAGCACAGACAGCAAACAACGTGCAATGAGCATCCAAGAGGCGGATGGTCCTGCCGCGCAGCGAGCCTTTTCCCCCTGTAAAAGGGAACAGTTACGAACCAGCAGGCACAAGATATTCAAGAGTCTAAACTCTTTCGCAATTCTGGCCTTCCGCGACGGCGCGGGT
>JAYTGR010000756.1:0-1189 GCA_043733205.1 Chthonomonadaceae bacterium | reverse complement strand
CTCCACGCCCTCGCGGCGGGTGCTTTGCTGCTGCCCCAACCGGACGGCTTCATGTTTGTCCTCTGCCTCCTCCTCTGGTGGCTCCCGGCCGGCTGGCTTTCGGCCACAGCCGCCGCCCACCTCGTCCGCAGCCACCGCCGCGCGAGGTTCCTGAAATACGCGCTGTAGGGGCGCCGCTTGCTGCGCCCTCTGAGAAACGCCGCCGCACCTTCCTCCCCAAATCCGCCCGATGATAGGAGGGCGCGGCAAAGAAAGAGGGCGCGGCAGAAAAAGAGGGCGCGGCAAGCAGCGCCCCTACCATGATCACCCGTGCATCATCGCCCGTAGGGGGCGGAGGGGCCAGACCACAGGAGACGACCATGAAACGCAAAGCCTTTACACTGATCGAACTGCTCGTCGTCATCGCCATCCTCGGCCTCCTGGCCGCGATCCTCTTTCCTGTCTTCGCCCACGTCCGCGAGAGCGGGCGCAGGACGGCCTGCCAGAGCAACCTGCATCAACTGGGGCTGGCGATGCAGCAGTATATCGAGGATAACAACAGTCAATATCCCCTCTACCAGTCCACTTTCACATGGCGCGGCGTTCCTGGTTATAAGTTCACCTGGCAGCAGGCGATCTTCCCCTACACTAAAAGTGAACAGGTCTTCCGCTGCCCTGACTATCCCGTCAACCCAGCCAACCGCCCCGGCAACGGTATTCTACTCATTCCGTTGGAGTTCGCCGACTACGAATACGATGCAAGACGCCTGAATATGTTCCAGAAGCCGTTCGACCGTTCAACCGTCACAGGAACACAGGAAGCGGTGCTGGCTAATCCTGCTACGACGTGGCTGAACGCGGACGGAGGCTGGGCGACAGACGTAGATGGTAAATTGGATTACTATCACGAGCGCCTGATTACATCCTCCTGTGGTCGCCATTTTGTCGGGAGCATTTTACACAATGATGGCGGGAACTACTCCTTTCTGGACGGTCACGTCAAATGGATGACGCCCGAGGCGATGGGAGAGATTGAATGTCTTAACGGACCCCTTCCGTTTCCACTCAAGGACTGAGGGCTTGGTCACCCGGCACCCGGCGGCACCATACAGCGGCGGGAACGGCAGCAGAAAGTATGCGCTGACGTTCAGCATATTTTGAGAGGACTGACCATGAAACGCAAAGGCTTCACGCTGATCGAACTGCTCGT
>JAYTGR010000755.1:0-1190 GCA_043733205.1 Chthonomonadaceae bacterium | reverse complement strand
CGGCGGACCTCCGGGGAGTCGTATTCATCGGTGTTGAAGAGGCCGCGCTGCTCCTCCCCGGCCCGCAGGCGCAGCTTGAACATATAGCGCGTCTGATCGGTGAAGTTGGGCTGTGCGCCGTGCCAAAGGGCCTGATGCAGGAAGCCGATCGTTCCGGCTTTGCCCGCCAGCTGGCGCTGCCCAACGATGTTTTTATAGCGCCCGATGCTAAGGTTGCTGGTGCGGCGCAGATGAGAGCCGGGGAGAACGATCGTAGGACCCATCTCCTTCGGCGCATCGTGGGAGAAGTACATGGCCTGGACATCGAAGGCGAAGGGGCGGGTATCTATGATAGAGTCGGCATGCCAGACCTGCGCTCCATGCTGCTGCGGCCCGACGACATGCAGTGCGGAGTGATCGTAGACCGGGCTGCGTCCGACAAGACTCTGCAGAATGCCTTTGACCTGCGGCAGTTCGAAGACTTCGTGGATCGCTGTGCCTTTGTCCCAATAGCCATTGCCGGCCTGCTGCTCGGCGTAGACACGCGCGTTCAGTTCCTGGGGAATAAAGCCGTCGAACAGCAGAAAGCCGTCCAGCACGAACTGTGCCATCTGTTTGGCCGTCAGAAGATGCTCTTTTGCAGCGCCGCTCATGGTTTCTCCACCTTTCTTTCCAGCACATATTCGTAGGGCAGATGCCCAGTCTCGTGATCTTTGCCATAGGGATAGTAGGGCAGAGGCGGCACCTGCATCACGAACCACCCGTCGCGCATCGCCGCCAGGACGGAGCGATAGGGCGGCTTGTCTTCATCGCCGGCCTGCATCTGCCGTTCGTCTTCGGGTTTCGCGCCATCGTAAAGCGCCCACGCGATGGTCGGTGCATCGAGATCCGGATGCGCCAGATGCAGAATTAGAATCTGCTGTCGTAAGTTACTCAAGCGGTCATTCTCTCCTTCGAGTACTGGTTTTTCAGGAAGTCCTGCCGTTCTCATTGCCCGCCGGGGGCAATGAGAACGGCAGGCGGCTGAAAGCATTTTCCGCTTTCAACGCTTGAATTCCTCTGTGAGTCGATACGGTCAGAGTGCATACCCACCATTCGGCACGGACTCTGTTGGTATCACCTCAATAACACGGGGGAACTTGCCACAAATCGCGATATTCTGATCTCAGAGCATGGCGATATCGAGACTTTTACCCCGACTTATTGAGGTG
>JAYTGR010000754.1:0-1191 GCA_043733205.1 Chthonomonadaceae bacterium | reverse complement strand
TGTCCTGCCTCTTCGCGCCAGCGCTGCACCGTTCTTTCGTCGATCTCAAAGGCTGCAACGATGGCTTGGAGCGGACAACCCAACGACAACAGGGTAATCACCCGGACGATGGTCTCGGGCGGATACTTTTTGCCGTAAAAGAGCGTTCCGTCGGTCATTCGGAAGGTCTGCTTGCACGTGAGGCATCGGCAGCGTTGTTTTAGGCTGTCGTGGACACGAATATTGCCTTTGTTTTGCAGTCCTGTTGACGGACAGTCGATATTGCGACAAAATAAAGCTGGTGGGTGCATGGCTTTTTCCGAAAGTTTGATGTGGTAATCTCACTTACGGTTTGCCAGCCCCACTTTTTACCTTTTCACCGGATTATGTAGTCCTACCCGCTTTTTTCAAGTCCCTCTAAAAGTTTTCACCGGATATGATAGCCCTACCGGAATATCAAGTGCATCGGGCAAAGTTTTCCGTTGGGGCAGCATCCGTGACCTCAAAACGGCTGTCCCCGGAAGCCTTGACACTACACTTGATAGAGATGAGCAGGCCGTCGATGCCCTGGCTGCGCAGGACGGGCACGATGGTCGAGATCAGATCGGTGCGGGCAGCGACGGCGGTATTGTAGCGTTTGGTGCCGCTGTCTCCGGTTTCCGTCAGGACGGCGTCGGGCAGGGTGTTGTCTCCGAGGATGAGGCCGCCTTCGCGCACGAGCGGGAGCGTTTTGTGGAGGTAGTCGACATAGCCGTCCTTGTCTGCATCGATGAAGGCCAGATCGAACAGGGGCTCTCCGTCGGCGGCCATCCGGTCCAGCGTCTCTGAGGCGGGTCCGACGCGGACTTCGACCTTGCCGCTCAGTCCGGCGCGCTCCAGATTGCGCCGGGCGACATCGGCGTGGTGCGCATCGATCTCCAGCGAGACCAGTTTTCCGTCCGCCGGCAGCGCTCGCGCCAGCCAGGTGGCGCTGTAGCCGCCGAGGGTGCCAATCTCCAGAATGCGCTTCGCACCGCTCAGCAGGACCAGCAGGTGCAGCAGTTTGCCCTCGCTCGCAGAGACGTTGATGCTGGGGATGTTCTCGCGTTTCATCTCTTCACGGGTCGTCGTGAGCGCGGCATCTTCAGGCGCGAAATGGCGGCTGATATAGGCGTCGTACTCGTGCAGAATCGGCTGTTGTTCAGGCATGTTCGTTCTCCATGGGCATTTTTT
>JAYTGR010000753.1:0-3766 GCA_043733205.1 Chthonomonadaceae bacterium | reverse complement strand
GAGAGGTGACTCCGGAGACGGCGGAGCGCGTCTTCCGCCATGTTCATGAACGAGGTATGGGTCTGATCGCCCTGCACTCCGCCCACTACTCCAAGATTCTCCAGTGGGTGCTGGCCTGTTCGGGGAATCTCAAAGGCGGATGGCGGGAAGTGACTCCGGCGGATACCGAAGAGATCACGGTCTGCGCCCCGAAGCATCCGATTGCGCAGGGCGTGTCCGACTTCGTGCTGCCGAAAGAGGAGATGTACGGCAATCCGTTCGACGTGCCGCCGCCGCTCTGCCTTGTCTTCCAGTCCTACTTCCCGTTAGGCGGAGAGTATTTCCCTGCAGGAGCCTGCTGGACCGTAGGAGTGGGCAAAACGCCCGACTTCACCTCCGGACCCGGCAAGGGCGTCGGCGAGGGCGAAGGCGCGGGGCGGGTCTTCTACTTCCGTCCCGGTCACGAGACCTACCCGACCTATTTCGATCCCAGCGTGCAGCGCATTCTGCACAACGCCGTACTCTGGTGTGCACACCGCTCTTAACGCAAATTCCAGGCGAGGTGAAAGACCGTTTCCATCAGGGCGTCCCAGGTGAAGTAGCAGGAGGGCAGCTCCTCCAGCGAAACCGAACGGACGCCCTGCGATTCTGTTCCGGCGGGCAGTTCGCCCAGCGTTTCCACTGCGGCTACATACGTGGGGACGAGCTGGGCTGCGTCCGTCTCCGTCTCCAGAAGCAGGTAGTTCCCGAGGAGACGCAGAGGGCCAACGGTGCCGCCTATCTCCTCATAAACCTCCCGACGTGCCGCCTGTTCGGGGGTCTCTCCGGCCTCCAGTCTCCCACCCGGTATGCACCAGCCGCGCCCGGCAATATCCGCCAGCACAAACCGATCCGCCGAAAGCGCGAAGACGAGCGCTGCCTTGACAGGCGTGTCGGCGGGCAGCGCCTCCCCTGCCGCCAGGAATGTGGCCTCTGTTTTCCCCCACTGCACGACAGGAAACTCCATGCTCCAGCCTCTCCTTAACTTTTAGGGCGTCACGTAGGGTTTCAGGGCGTCCAGAAACTCTCCGGGATGAATGTAACGGGTGTGGTAGGTTTTCCAGTCGTCGGCATGGCGGAGATAGACCGGATCGTTTTCCAGAGTCGTCGGCGGACGGATGTAGTCGTGCATGGTGTGATCGGGCAGTGGGATGATGGTCGTTGGGAAGGCGGTATTGAAGTTGCCGTCTTTCACCCAACCGTCCCCGATCAGCACATAGTCGCGCACCATCCCGGAGGCCGGAGGCTTCTGCTCCGGGAAACGCAGCGAGAGTTCGTCGCCGGAGTTCATAATCACATAGCGGTCATCGATGGCGCTCAGGAGGGGCAGCACATCTCCGAAGCGGGTGCAGTAACCTTCCAGGTCGAGCCAGCGCGGCGCTGTCCCGCTCATGCGGTCGTAGTCGGGCATGTCGGGCTGCGTCGGATCCGTGGGTTTCAGAGCGGACCAGCCCCGGAAATGCAGGTCGGCGACGGTGGCCGCCAGCCGCGTCTCGCGGCGCGGCGTGGTATCGGGCAGAATGGCAGCCCAGGCGATGTAGTCCCAGTAGATCTCCAGATTGGTCCGCAGCCGCACCTGATGCGGAGTGCCGGGCGCGAACAGGCCCGATATGTCCAGGAAGACCGTCTTGATCTTGCCTTCGGGGAAACCGAGGCCGGGTCTGGCGACTTTCCAGCCTCCCCTGCCATCCGGAATCTCCAGGCTGAGCCCTTGCGGTGGTGCATGCTGGCCCTGGCTGAGGGCGATATTGATATTGCTGTCGGTCGGATGCAGCCAGCCCGTCGCGATGAGCGCCAGCGGCTTGTCGACGAGAGCGTCCGGCGGCAGATCGATCTGGACATAGTGGTCGCGCGTGACGCCCTGATACTGGCCCACCCCAAAAGTCGCCAGGTAGTGCCCATCGCGTTCGCGCACGATGGCGGTCACGTCCTGCCCGGTGTCGTCGGTGGCGCGGGCGACCGGACGCGCTTTCGTCGTGGTGTAGATCTTGAGCGGGGGCTGCTGCGGCACGGAGAACCGCTCGTCCACCCAGATATCGGTGTCCGCCGGATGGTCTACCGTGGTCAGCGCCAGATAGTCGAAGAAGTGGGTTTCCCAAAGTTCGGCCGTGATGCGCAGGTCGTAGAAGCCATCGTGGGGGACGAGCTGGTCGCCGCGAATCTTCACCCAGTCCTGCGTCTGGCCAATGCCCGCCGTGCCCTGCGCGTTGATGCGCAGGCCGAGCGGCGAGCGCCAGATGCAGTCCGTCACCAGGCTCATCTGTCTGCCGTTCCAGGCGAACAGCCAGGGACAGGAGGAGTCGATGATGCGCTGCGAGACGATATAGGCCAGATTGGTCTTGAGGTCGGGCTGGAACTCAGCCTGGGACGCGCCGTTGGTCCAGAGCAGGCGCACCGCATCCGCCTGCAGGTTTTCGCCGAGACCGATGTGGAGCGTCGGCCCCGTCACCGTGACTTTCTGATAGAGCAGGCCCGCCCGCACTGCCGCTTCACTTCCAACTCCAAAGGGATTGATACGGTTGTCGCCGGTCTCATGGCCCTTCGCATCTACGGCCAGGTATCTTGCACGCGGCCGCAGTTCCATCCAGTGATAGCTCTTTTTACAGCCGTTGACGAGCCGCACCGGTCTGCCTTTGGCGTCGAGGCCGATCAGGTCCGGCAGGCCGTTGGCGGTCGTTTCGTCCACGCCCCAGACCGCCTCTTCGACGAAGGTGGTCAGCGGGTCGAGTCTGCCCTGCGCATTGCCGAGGAAGATTTTGGTGCCCGTATCCCCGGAGACGATCAGATCGACCGCGCCGTTGTTATCGAGGTCGGACCACAGCAGCCGCACGCTGGTATCGTGGGCAGCCTCCGTGCGCACGGCGATCTCCTGCGAGTCCCAGCCGCTTTTGTCCGGGCGCAGCGAGAGCCGGACGATCGCGCCGGTCTCCAGGAGAGCTACGACGTCCATCGTGCCACGCTGGGTCGGGTCTGCGACACTGATTGCGGTCACGCTGCCGAGATCGGCGGGCAGGTTTTTCCACTGGCGGAACCTGCCGCCGCGCAGATTTTCGAAAACCGCCAGATGGCCCTTCCCATCGAGGATCGCTGCATCCCCATCTCCGTCGTTATCGAAGTCGCCCCAGGCGAAGGCGCGCAGCCCTTCGATGCCGCCGAAAGGATGCGTCGGTTCCCAGGTGCCGTCGCTGTTGTTCTGCAGCACCGTCGGCGTTCCGAACGCTGCGCCCAGCACGATGTCCAGATCGCCGTCCGCCTCGATATCCACGGCCCAGGCCCCGGTGAAGACGCCCTGGGTCACGGAGGCAGGCAGTTTGGTGCGCGCGGTGACATCGGTAAACGTATGGCTGGGGGTCTGTTCATAGAGCCGAAAGCCGCCCGGTCCGGCCAGGACTATGTCCGGAAGGAAGTCGTAGGTAAAATCCTGGATCAGGATGCTGTTCGGCGAAGGGGTCAGAGCCGCAGGGCCGCCGGGAAAGGGGAAGGACTGGAGCAGGCGGCCATTCGCCGCCGCCATCTGCACGGTCGTTCCGTTCGCGAGCAGCGTCACGGGGGCAGATTCCGGCCGCACCGTGACCGGATGCGCACCGTTCCTGAAACTTTCGGCGATATTGTCGGAGATTTCCGGCACGAGCGTGAAGGTGCGCGCCTGAGTCCACCTGCCCTGCCCGGTTCCGGCGAGGGGCTGCACGGCGAACGCCAGCGATCCGTCCGGAAAAGCGGGAGCCGGGGAAGGCGCCTGCATTACCAG
>JAYTGR010000752.1:0-3766 GCA_043733205.1 Chthonomonadaceae bacterium | reverse complement strand
AGACGGAGAAAACTACTCCAGGCTACTTCGCAGAGAGGGCAAACTGGATAAGATTGGTGTGGAAGGTCGAGCCGCCGCCCATATCCGTCAGGCGGTCTGAGGTCAGCATGTTCACATTGCCGCCGTCGGGGCTGTCGCGGTTCCACCAGAGCGACGGCGACCAGGCGACGCCCGCCTTCACATTGTCGCTGACGACCGCCCGCAGTTTGACCTCTCCGCGCCGGTTCCACACTCGCAGCCAGTCGCCATCGACGACACCCCGATGGTCGGCGTCCGCCGGATTGATCCAGATACGCGGCTCTTTCTCTCCCTTCTGCAGGGAGGGCAGGTTGGAGAACGTGGAGTTGAGGAAGTGGTGCGCGGCAGGCGTCAGCAGGTTGATCGGGAAGCGCCGCCCCAGTTCGGGGTCGGCCTCCGCGCTTTCGGCTGGCGGCTCATAGTTCGGCAGCGCATCGAAGCCGTCCCGCGCCGCCTTCTGCGACAGGAACTCCACTTTGCCCGAGAGTGTCTTGAAGCCCCGCGCGCCGGTTTCGGCGGCCGGAGTGTACGGCACAAACGGTTCGCTGGGTGTGCGCAGCTTCGCGAATCCGTGCTGCTGCAGTGTCTCGTAGGTGATTCCCTTCATCAGCGGGCTGTCGGACTGCAGTGCGCCCCGAATGACATCCTCTGCGGTCTCATCGAACACGGTATCGGTGTAGCCCATCGCTTTGGCCAGCGCGTTCAGCACCTCGATATTCGGCCGCGACTCCCCGAGCGGCGGCACCGCAGGCTGACACAGATTCAGATAGAGATGCCCATAAGCCCGCATCAGGTCGAGATGCTCCATCTGCGTGGTGGCGGGGAGGACGATGTCGGCGAAGAGAGCGGTGTCGCTCATCATCTGCTCATGCACGACGGTGAACAGATCCTCGCGCAGGAGCCCCTGCCGGACCAGATTGCCGTTGGGCGCGACGGCGGCGGGATTGGAGTTGTAGACGTAGAGCGCGCGAATAGGAGGGTCGGCGGTCTCTGTCAGGGCCCTGCCGATCTCGTTCATGTTGATGGCGCGCGGCACACGCCGTCCCCACTTGACCGGGCTCTCGTCGTCCGGCGAATGCACGAGATCAGGGCGCTTGATATTGCGCTGATTGAGGGGAAAGTGCGCACTGGTGGAGAGCAGGAGCCCGCTCCCCGGCCGGCCCCAGGCTCCGATGACGGCAGGCAGGCAGGCGATGGCGCGGACCATTCCGCCGCCGTTGCCGGTGCGGGAGAGGCCGTAGCCGAGCCGAATGGCGGAGGGCGTTTTGGTGGCGTAGGCGCGGGCCAGACGGGCGATCTCATCGGCTTCCAGGCCGGTGATCTCCGCGACGCGCTCCAGAGGATATTCGGCGCACCGCTCCCGGAACTGCTCCCAGCCGACGGTGCTCTGCTCCAAAAACGCCGGATCGTGCAGGTTCTCGCTAAAGATGACGTTGGCCATGCCGAGCGCGAGGGCAGCGTCGGTGCCGGGTTTCGGCTGCACAAACCAGTCGGCGGCGTTGGCGGTGCGGGTGCGGTAAGGATCGATCACCACGAAAGTCGCGCCCCGCGCCTGCGCCTCCCGAACGATCGGCATCAAGTGGACGTTCGTGCTGCTGAGATTGGTGCCCCAGGCGATGATGAATCTGCTGTTGACGAAGTCTTCCGGGTCCATCCCGCCCGACCAGCCGTTGACGTAGCCGTAGCCGACCTCCGCCGCCGCCGAGCAGATCGTGCGCAGCAGCTGGCTCGCGCCCATGCGGTTCCAGAGGCGGGTATCGCACGCGCTCATGTTGACCACCCCCATCGTGCCTGCATAGGAGTAGGGCAGGATCGCCTCCGGCCCACTGGCCGCGATGATCTCCTTCCAGCGGGTCGTGATCTCTGCGATCGCTGCATCCCACGAGATCGGCTCGAACCGGCCTTCGCCCTTCTTCCCGATCCGCCGCAGCGGTGTCAGCAGCCGATCCGGGCTGTAGACGCGCTCCTCGTAGTGCGCCACCTTCCGGCAGAGACTGCCCCGCGTAAACGGGTTGTTCGGGTTCCCGCTCACTCCGAGCAGTTTCCCGTCCTGCACCGTCGCCAGCATAGAACAGGTGTCCGGACAGTCGTGCGGACAAGCCGTCTTAACGATGCGTAATGAAGGAGAGGTTTCCATGACAGACATGACGAACTCCGGCGATAAGTTTGTGGACGCATTGAACGCACCCTATCCCATGATTATAGTCCCTGTCTCATGAGATTGTCAAAAGAGCAGGGCCTGCACACCATGTTCGTTCTGGAGTATAATGCCGGAAGAGCGCAGACCTGCTGGAATCCCTGCCCTTCAACGGTTGTGCCTGAGCAAGGGAGGCTGTTTGCAGAAAGATAAATTGCCATGAAAAGACTGTTGCTATGCGGACTGATAATGAGTGCGACTGCCTGCGCCACTGCCGCCCAGAGCCCCACCCTGAAAGCGGATCATCGGACTGAATTGGAACAGCAGCTTGTGAAGACCGAGCGCGACTGGACCGAAGCGCTGAAAAACCGCGACAAAAAAGCCCTCAGCCAGATCTGCTCGGACGACTTGCTGGTCACGGACGAAGAGGGCAAAGTCAGCACACACAAAAAAATCTCGACGATTCTCTGCTGCATACCAGGATCGCATCCTACACTCTCAGCGATCTCATCGCGCGAACTTATGGCGATACCGGGATTGTGAGCGGACGTTGGAAAGCCGAGTTCACCGTGGACGGAACAGCTGTGAGTGGGATCTATCAGTTTACCGATACCTTCGTGCGGCGGGAAGGACACTGGTGGGCAGTGGCTTCCCACGCCTCCCATGTCCCCGCCGATGCGCCCTAATGCAAATGCGGAATCCCAGATCCGGCTTGTAAATGCGGCTTCCAGAGGGCGCACATCTCCTCTGACCCAACATTTCAGTCGCCCACGATCTGTTCTTCGACTTTGCCGTTCCCGGCCAGAGCGTGGTAGGCCGCTCCTGCCAGTACTGCTCCCACGATGGGAGCCAGCCAGAAGAGCCATAGCTGTGCCAGCGCCCACCCTCCAACGAAAACAGCGGGGCCGGTGCTGCGCGCCGGGTTGACCGAGAGGTTGGTGACGGGGATGCCGATAAGGTGGATCAGCGTGAGGCCGAACCCGATGGCGATCGGAGCGAAGCCCTTGGGAGCGCGGCCATCGGTCGAGCCTAAAATGATGAGAAGGAACATGAAGGTCAGCACGAGTTCCGCGATCAGCGCCGATAGCATGGAGTAGCCGCCGGGCGAATGGGCTGCGTAACCGTTCGCGGCAAACCCGTCCGAAAGGCTGAAACCGGCCTTGCCGCTGGCAATGAGATAGAGCACCCCCGCTCCCGCGATGCCGCCGACTACCTGCGCGAGGATGTAGGGAAGCAGGTCGGAAGCCGGGAAGCGGCGTCCAGCCCAGAGACCGATGGAGACTGCAGGATTCAGGTGACACCCGGAGATATGCCCTATGGCATAAGCCATCGTGAGCACCGTCAGACCAAAAGCCAGAGAAACCCCCACGAACCCGATCCCCAGATTGCCAAGACCTTCCTTGGGAAAGGCGGCGGCAAGCACAGCGCTGCCACAGCCCCCGAAAACCAGCCAGAACGTGCCGATAAACTCGGCCGCAGCGCGCTTTCCGATGTGCATCCTATTTCTCCTTATCCCCTCCGCATGCTGCTGCGAAGCCTGGGCGGCGTACCCCGTCGAAAAAGTCGGCAATCATCGCCGCTTCTGTCGTATCATGCCCTCTTTCGTGAAAC
>JAYTGR010000751.1:0-1193 GCA_043733205.1 Chthonomonadaceae bacterium | reverse complement strand
TTCGCGAGGAAGGAATATGTACAGCAGGACACCACCGCCAATAAACAGCAGCATCAAAAACATCAGGATGCGTATGCGGTATTTACGGGGTTTGTTCATAATGGAGGCAATGGGGCTAGAGCGGGACCGTGTAGTAGTCGTAGGCGGTGGTTTCGTGGAAGCCGACCGATTGATAGAGCGACAGCGCCTGTCTGTTTTCGACGGCGACGTCCAGGGCAAAATGTGTGCGTCCTTCCGTCAGCATCTGCTGAACTGCTGCGGCGAGGAGACGGCGTCCATAACCCTGGCGACGCCATTCCGGAGCGATCCCGACCGCCTGAATATAGACGTTATGGTCCGGCGCGATCACCCCGATCTGCCCGATGACGACGCTGTCCCATTTCGCCAGGTAGTAGCGTTTGTCCGGCCTTTCCAGTTCCTGAAGCAGAGCTTCCGGCACGTTCCAGCCTGAATCGCCGAAGCTGATCGTCAGCAGGCGGGAGAGGGTGGCGACGTTCGACGCGTCGACAGGTTCCAGGATCAAGCGGCTTTCGGTGAGAGGCGGAATGGTCTCGACGGTCGCTTCCATACGGTATTCGGAGTATTTGTAGGGAAACCCCAGCCGCTGAACGACTGCGGTTCCGTCGGCGGAGCCGGGATAGCTGACCAGCAGAAGTTCGCTGGCCTCACGCTCGCGGGCTTCCTGGCGGGCGGCCGCGAAGAGTGTCGTGAATATGCTTCGCCTGCGGTATTCGGGCAGCACCGCCGCCGTTATTTCGAAAGGGCCTCCAAAACTGTCCAGAGGGGCGTAGCCGACCAGTCGGTCGTTTTCATAAAAGCAGAAGTCGCTGTCGTATGCGCCGCTGCGTTCACGCATCATGCCCCAGTTGAACTTGACCTGGATGTTTTCGGCACTATTGCAGTTCTCCTGCAGTTCTTTTATCTGCGCGGTATCCGCCTCTTCCAGCCCTCTTTTTTTGACCAGTCCATTAAGCGTCAAATCTCTCGTCCTTTCTGCTCCGGGATAGGAGTATGCCGCGCATCCCACCATTGGTTCAGAAGGTTACGCTGTGCAGCATTGATCCCGATTCCCGAACGGGCCTGTTTCAGCCTCTTTTCCGCCTCCTCCGGAGTGTCCGAAGTGCCTTGTGCGGCCAGCACAGCGACTGCCACCATCGCGGAGCGGCCATGTCCCAGCGCGCAATGAATATAGA
>JAYTGR010000750.1:0-1194 GCA_043733205.1 Chthonomonadaceae bacterium | reverse complement strand
CCACCTCGGGCGCGGTGGAGCGCCGGGCGGCGCCTGCGTGTCCCCTGAACTTGTTTCTGCTTGTGGAGAAGCCGGCCAACCGGCTGGGCTTTCGTGTCCAGTTCGCGTCGGCACTGCTCTCAGAAGGGGCACCCCTGCCGCAGTTCCGGGGCTTGGAGTTCAGCCGGTCCCGGCAGTCAGGACAAGCGGTTCTGATCCTGCGGCCAACAGGCGAGGCATACAAAGACGTGTTCGTCGTGCTGGTGGATGACATCGTGACACATGCGTCCGGCCAGACTTCTGAGGCTGAGGCGGCGGCGGCACTGCTGGACCGTCTTGGGCGGTGGCAGACGTTCCTTCAGAACCTGCGGCCCGAAGGGCTGGCACCAGAGGAGCAGCGCGGGCTGTACGGGGAGCTGTGGTTTCTGCGTCACCGCCTGCTGCCGCACATCCCGGCGGATGATGCGGTTCATGCCTGGACCGGGACGGCGCGGACCGTGAAGGATTTCCAGTTTCCCGGCGGCGCAGTTGAGATGAAGACGACAACGGCCAGCACAGACCCACACCTTCAGATCAACGGGGCACGCCAGCTTGACGATGAGGGGCTGAACCGGCTGTTCCTAGCGTATCTGGCTTTGGAGCCTGTGCAGGGATCGGGAGAAACACTGCCGATGATGGTTTCCGAGGTACGCGCTCTGATGCATGGCTCGCTGACGGCTGGGAAGCGGCTGGAGGATAAACTGCGGGAAGCAGGGTATTTGGATGTTCACGCGCCGCGTTATGAACAGCCGGGGTACTTGCAGCGTGAGTCACAAGTGTTTCAGGTAGCGGCGGGGTTTCCGCGCCTAACGGAGCGCGATCTGCCGGCAGGCGTGGGGGATCTGCATTACCGGGTCAGCGTGGCAGAATGCCGGCATCATCTGGCTGCCGACGTTGATTTAATGGCTTTAATCCAGGGGCAAGTATGAGTGACCTTCCAGACGAATTTGGGATATATGCAACGGATATTCAGCAGCAGGTGCTGGCGCGAAGCGAGACGGAAGACGAAGGAGAGTTTCCGGAAAACGTCTTCACACAGATGATGACAGAAGTCCTCAGCGATGCTGGCGAGTTGGAGGATGTCGAACTGTGTCCTTACCGTGCAACGGGCATTCAGGTCAGCGCCTGGGGGGTCAGTGGCGATGACGAGTGCCTGGATCTGCTGGTGACGATGCA
>JAYTGR010000749.1:0-3796 GCA_043733205.1 Chthonomonadaceae bacterium | reverse complement strand
TTCGCCACTCCGCGCTCTAAAAGCAGCTGTACGATTTCCAGATCCCCCGGAAAAACCGCACAGCCCAGTGCGTTCACGGCATCCTGGCTTTTTACGTCGATGCCGCGGTCCAGCGCCTTACGAACGCCCGCAAGATCGTGCGATATGAGCGCGTCTGCGAGCAGACGGCTGTTTTCCTCCTGCGTCTGAACCGAAAGCGCGGGTTCCGTCGCGGGCTTCTGCACGGAACCCGGCCCCGACAGTTCCGTTCGGCCCTGCGCAGAAACGAAGGAGCCGATGCAGCACGTCGCGAGCATCGCCAGAAAGAGCGGGCGGCGTGTACGAACTATCATAGGGAGAGCCTTCCTGACAAAGAAATAGAATCCCATACAGTCTGCAGTATAGGACGGCTGCTGTCTCTTTCTGTGACACCTATCCGATCCAACGCGCAAACATTATTAGCCTGAAAAAGAGCAGGCCCCCTTCGCGTATCAAAGCATCCCGCCAGCGAACCTAAGCCATCGCTGACAGGACTCTCTTTTGTTGCCTTTCCAGGCGTTTCTCCACGTTTTACCCGAGGGACGATTCGGTGACGGCCAGGGAGTGCCCGTGCTGGACGTACTGGACGTTGGTGATACCCAGAACCGAGTGCAGTTTCTCGGCGGGAACTTTCATAGGGCCAGCTGAAGGCGCTTTTCCGGGCGCAGGCTGCGGAAAGGCGGTGGAGCGGGCCGTGTGAAAGGTCACCTGTCCTTCGACTTTCTGCATAGTCTGATGAATGTGCCCGTTCAGCACCGTGACGGAGCCGAAACGCTTGAGATAACCCAGCGCCTGCGCGCTGTCCGCAGTTCCCCAGCCCCATTCGGGATAGATCGACCAGAGCGGGATATGCGCGAACACCACGATCGGCGTACTGGAGGGAAGGTGCCTGACATCTTTCTCCAGCCAGACCAGCTGTTCGGGGCCAATCCTGCCCAGCGCAGAAGAATCCATCGACAATACATTCACGATCCCGATAAAATGCACGCCCCGATGCGTAAAACTGTGCCAGCCCTGCCCCTGCGTGCCCTTGCCATACCGGAGCATATACTGCCTGCCCTCATCCAGCATGTCGTGCTCTCCCGGAACATAGAACTTCCCGTCCGCCTTCACAGCCTTGAGAGACTGCTCCAGCGTATCGTACTCTTCCGCTTTCGCCAGGTGCGTCAGGTCGCCGGTGTGCAGCAGGAGATCCGGCGTCTTTTCCAGGGCATTGATCCTGGCAATCGCCTCATTCAGCGTGCCGGTGACATCCGGGTTCGCCGGTTTGCTGAACCCGATATGGCTGTCGCTGATCTGTACAAACGTAAAATCTCCAGTGGCTTTGCCTGCCTTCTGTCCCAATGCTTTTGAGGCCGGTATGCCGCCGGTTACCGTCCAGATCAGCCCGGTGCCTGCCCAGGCCATGCATTTGAGAAAACCACGTCGATCGATACCGTCTTCCAGCGAAGGCTCCTCTAATGGATCCTTGGAAAGTGACATAATGGCTGCTCCTCCTTTTGAAAGATCGCGTGGAGCGATT
Organism: Chthonomonadaceae bacterium; assembly: GCA_043733205.1. Classification (GTDB taxonomy): domain Bacteria; phylum Armatimonadota; class Chthonomonadetes; order Chthonomonadales; family Chthonomonadaceae; genus JANXLO01. The sequence goes on along the minus strand of JAYTGR010000749.1, from coordinate 2,256 downwards.
GACCAGCGTCCACATCCCCCTAAACCCACAGCCTCATTTTTTTATTCCCGGCAGAATGCCACAGTAAAAAATCATTGCAAGGGGGAATAAAGTTCTTCGTGCAGCCGTTTGGTAGAGTAGGCAGGGAGGCAGGAGAAGCGTATTGTTCGATCAGAGCAAAACCAGGCGATTCGAGCGGATCGTGCTGCCGCACGTGGCGGCAGCCTACAATCTTGCGTGGTGGCTCCTGCGAAACGAGCAGGATGCAGAAGATGTCGTGCAGGAAGCCTGTCTGCGCGCTTACAAGCATCTGGACCGATTCCGGGGCGAGGAGGGCCGCGCCTGGCTGCTGACGATCGTGCGGAACGAGGGATACGACTGGCTGGACCGGAACAAGCGGCAGGACAGGAATGTCTCCCTGGACCAGACGCACCTGGATATTCCCTCCGAAACGGACAGTCCGGAACTCCTGATGCTGCGTAACATCGATATTCGGCTTCTGCACGAGGGACTCGAAAACCTGCCTCTGGAATTTCGCGAAGTACTGGTTCTGCGGGAACTGGAGGAGATGAGCTATCGGGAGATCGCGACGATCACTGCGATTCCGCTGGGGACGGTCATGTCCCGTCTGGCGCGTGGACGGAAACGCCTGCAGGCGTGGCTCCAATGTCGAATGAATGAGGAAGCGTAAGATGCAATGTGACGACTTTACGGAGATGCTGGCAGGGTATCTGGACGGCGAACTGGACCTCATGCGGAGCGTGGAGGTGGAGAAGCATCTTGCCGGCTGCGAGGCGTGCCTGCAGGAGATCGAGAGCCAGCGCATTCTGCAGACAGCCATGCACTCCAGCGAACTCTTCCACCATCCCCGGGCGCCCCTGGCACGTAATATTCTGAGCGCGGTACGAAAACAGGAGCGTGAGACGGGGCTGTCCGCAGTGTCGAGCAGGCGGCGTTACCAGTTCGCCGGAGTTTGCGCGGCGCTGCTCCTGCTGGCCGCCTGGGGAGCAGGACGCATGAGCATCCTGCCGTCCGGAAGCGATGGCATCGCGAACGAGGCGCTCGCCAGCCATGTGCGCTCTCTCATGGCAGATCACCTCACCGATGTCGTATCGTCCGACAAGCACACGGTCAAACCCTGGTTCAACAGCAGGGTGGACTACTCTCCGCCTGTCATCGATATGACGGATCAGGGGTTTCCGCTCGCCGGGGGACGCCTCGACTATCTGGACAGCCGGCCTGTCTCCGCACTCGTCTATCGGCGGCAGAAACACGTGATCAATCTGTTCTTGTGGCCCGCCACTGCTCCCAATGTGGAAACGACGCTCCTGACCCGCCGCGGCTACAATATGATCCACTGGACCAAATCCGGGCTGGCCTGCTGGACTGTCTCCGACTTGAACCCAGCGGAACTCCGCGCGTTTGCGGAGCGGTATCAGGAGCGTGTCACTCTGGCGAACCGACCCTAAAAACCATCACTGCGAACGCCAGAAGCGGCAGAGCGAATGCGAATCGTGCGTGTAAATTCATCACTGAAGTCATTTCATTTCCTTTTAGCAGAGCTGCTGTGCGAGATTGCGAATATAGGATACTCCCTCTTCAGGAGACATCGTCTGCGCTTCCTGCCAGATCTGTTCGAAGTCGTCCGGCAGGAGCAGGCGCAGCGCGGCGACGCTGGCTTCGAACAGATCCCGATCTATGTAAAGATAGCCGAGACACATGTAGAGCAGGAACGCGCGCGGAAAGTCCTGCTTCCACTTCGGAGTGATGTGAAGGGCGGCATACGCATACAGGCGGAGTGCATCGGTCGTCTGCTGTTGCCCCAGCGCTAACGGTGCGAGGCGTGACCCCACAATCGCTGCGGCGCCCGCAGTTTCCGGACGACAGTAGGGAGTCAGCGCATCGGTATAAAACGCGCACGCCGCAGCGACATCCTGTTCCTCCGAGGCCATATCGCCCAGCAGCGTCAGGCACGTCCCTTCCACTGCATTGTTGCGGCTCGCGCGGCTGCATCCTGCGGCCTCGGTCAGATAGATCCGCGCGCTGGCGAAGTCGTTCTGTAAGATGCTGCGGCGTCCGAGCAGGGGCGTCTGTGCGTCGGCAATGCCGCTCTCCTCCCTTCCGGAATGGGCTGGCGGAAGGGCCACCGTCCTGTCAGGTTCCGGTGCCAGCCGGGGGTCGGAGCGAGCGCCTGCATCGAGGTGACCGAACCGCGCAACGGCTGCGGCAAATTCGAGCGCTATCAGGGCAAGCGCAAAGAGGAAGCCCGCGGCCGCC
>JAYTGR010000748.1:0-3796 GCA_043733205.1 Chthonomonadaceae bacterium | reverse complement strand
CGGCCTGCGTTTGGGCGTAGCCGAAGGGGATGCCGATGTCGTGGCGGTCGCCGACGGTCTCGTAGGCGTAGTACTTTTCGCCGCCGGCGCGCAGACGCTCCTGGGCGGCGGTGAACTGGAATTCGCCCTTTTCGCGCAGGTCGTTGTCGATAGCGAATTTGAGACAGTCGAAGATGCCGGGATTCATCACATGCATTCCGAAGAAGCAGAGATACATGCCGTGCAGCAGCCCCTCCTGGCGCAGATGCTGCTCCGCGTAGGCGACCGCAGGCTTCTCGACGATGGTGGCGACATCGTAGACGGCAGGACGCTCGGAGACACGCTCGCCGCAGACCGTGCCGAAGAGATGCAGCAGGTCGGTCGGGGTCTGCTGGACAGCCGAGACGCTGCCGCCGTACCGCTCGTAGACATCGAGCACCTGGCGCGCGCAGCGACGCTCCTCGCCGGTCGTGTAGATATGGTCGCCGAGCATCACCAGGAACGGCTCGTCCCCCACGAACTCCCGCGCCGAATAGACGGCGTGACCGTACCCCTCGGGCTTCTCCTGGACCGCGAACGAGAGCCGCGCCGCGATCTGCTGAATGCGCGCCGATTCGAGCAGCGCCCAGTCTTTGCCCTGAAACGTGCGCAGTTCGTCCGGGGTAAGCGGCGCGAAATGCTGCTCGATCTGATGCCGGTTGTGCGGATTGACGACCAGGCAGATCTCCTCGATCCCGCTGGCCAGCGCCTCCTCGATGATGATCTGAATGACCGGGCGGCACAGCCCATCCACATCCATGAGCGGCAGCATCTCTTTCTGAATCGTCGTCGTGGCGGGATACATCCGCGTACCCCGGCCCGCCGCCGTAATCACCGCTTTGCGTACTTTATGAGCCAATCTCTCTCTCCCGAAAAACCCAAAAGGGAATTCCCATCCGTAAATCCAGCGGAACTGGCCTGAGCGATGGCCCCCTCGCGAGAGGTGAGGCACGGGGCGTTAAGTCCTTGCCTGCAAGGCAGTCAGCCGCCCTATGGTTCTGGTGCAGGGTAACGCATTAAGGACAAGCCGTTCCGCCTTTAGAGCCTATCCCGATAGGAGAGCTTTCCGTCTCGGCAGGGTGCCTATTGGGATAGGCTCTTAGGCGGCAGTTGACCTGTCAGGATCTACTTGCTGCGGGAAGGGCTGGAACGGGGCTGGCGTGGAAGCCAGGGCGGATGTTCGGGATGGGTGGCGGGCCGATAATGGAGAGGAGTTGTGGGATGGGTGCCGGGGGTGCCGGGGCGATGCGCGCAGAGCAGACTGAAACCGACCAGGCCGAGCACCCAGGCGGCAATTATTCCGGCATTCAAGAGACTGCTCGAAGGGAGCGCCATCAGCATGGGATGGAGGGGATAGACCGTCTGAACCTCGTCCTCGGCCTTCAGGCTGGTCGCCAGGACGCCTCCGGGCACGCGGCGCGGTAAGTCCTCGGTCCGCACCCGTCCCGAAATCACCTGGGTGTAGAGTTTCAGATCCCCGACACGGCGCGGAGCGCCGTCCGTCATCACCTGCGAGACGACGACATCGTCCGGGCCGATCAGGCCGGACGCGATCCTCCCCAGAAACTCGTTGAACTCCAGCACGGTCACATCGCCCCGTACCGTCTGAACGGTCAATCCCTGTCCCTTTTGTGCAAAGGCCCAGTCCTGCTGCATGGCCCCTTCCTTCCGAGACTCCGCCGGCCGCATCCGTTCGGCGTCTCCCACGGTTTTCCTGCCATTTCGCTCAATCACTTCTTCAGGACGACTCCGCTGACCAGATATTCGTCATCGGCGCCCCAGAATCCCTCCCACTGGGTCGCCCCGATTTCGCTCAGACGCGCTTTTGCCGCCGGACCGAAGAGCATCTCGACCGCATAACGCAGGCGCACCGCGCCAAGCTCCGCTTTGGGCAGGCCGTGGGTGACACCCATCCCAATGCCCATTTTGAGCCCCGTTCCGCACGCTTTCGAGGCCGCCTCCATCAGGGAAAAGTGCGCGGCGACGCGCACACGGAGCGCCTCTTCATCGTCGTTTTCCGATCCGGCCTGGAACGCTTCCCACTCGGCCTCCGACATGAACTGCCGGGCGAAACGGTGCAGATAGTCTTTGTCCTTGCCCGCCTGCCGCAGCCGGGGCAGATGGACCACATCCACCCCGATACCGGCGAACTCCTCTCCGTAAGCCGCGAGGACGATATGAGCGTCCCCATCGTTGGTATTGGAGATATGGAGATACTGGTCTTCGCAGCCATGATCCAGCGCCCAGGTTTCGACGTCGCCCTGGAACGCGATCGACGGTTTGCCCAGCGCGTCGTTCTGCCAGTGCAGATCTTCCGGGGCGTGTGAATTGGGGAAACCCTGCGTGCGAAAAAGCTGGTAGACGGCGGCACGCGCGGCGAGGTGCGTGAGGCCGAAGCGCATGAAACGACGGTCCATCTTCGGAGCCTGGCGCAGCGTCTCGCGCGTAAAGCCGATCCAGCCGAGTGTGACCGGCAGATTGGGATTCATGGCCCATTCGACGGCGTCCTGGTGCAATAGGGTCTGGGTCAGAGTCGTCTGCATCAGCTTCGCATTCAATACTTCGTTGCCCGCGTCCACGCGTTCTACCTCCCTTCCGTCACGGTCAGCGTCTGTCCCTTCTGCATGCGCAGGATCGAGCCCAGAGGCTGGACACGTCCGCTCGGCCAGCGGATCTCCACACGGTCGGCCTGTGCCGCTTTGCCGAGACCGAACAGCAGGCGGCGGTCACTGGCGGAGAGATAAGACGAGCCGCTGTGTACCTCCTGGGTCTGCGTCTCATGGCCGACGGTCACCCGCACCCGCGCTCCGTAGGCGTCCCGGTTGCTGGCCGTGCCGACGAGCAGCAGGCGGATCCAGCCGTTGCCGGTGTGGTTCTCGTTGTGCAGCAGCGCCGCCCTGCCGCCGCTGGACATCAGCAGCAGGTCCGGGCTGCCGTCGTTGTCTATGTCGCCCCAGGCGGCTCCGCGTCCTACGCGCGGTGCGCCGAGAGCTTTGCCGCTCTGCGCGCTGACATCCGTAAAATGGCCCTGCCCTGTATTGCGGAACAGGAGGCTCGGCTCGGCATAGGTGACGCCCGCATCGCGGCGGCCGATGTCGTCGTCGATATGCCCGTTGGTAATGAAGAGGTCCGGCCAGCCGTCCAGATCGTAGTCCAGAAAAAAGGCTCCGAAACCGAGATAGGTCTGCGTGGCGTTTCCGACCCCGGAACGCGCGGCCACATCGAGGAACAGCCCCGACTCGTCGCGCCGATAGAGGGTCAGCTGTTCGCCCGCAAAGTTGGTGATCAGGACATCGAACGCGCCGTTGTGCTGTGTGTCCGCCGCGTCTATTCCCATCCCCGCCCGGGAGATGCCGCGCTCGGAGAGGGCGATCCCCGACTCGACGCCGACCTCCTTGAACGTGCCGTCGCCCTGGTTATGGAACAGAAAGTTCGGCTCCGTATCGTTGGCGACGAAAAGATCGGGCCAGGAGTCGCCGTCGTAATCGCAGACGGCCACGCCCAGAGCCTTGCTGTGCGCGTTCAGGACCCCCGCCTGCCGCGTGACGTCCTGAAACCTGCCGCCGCCCAGGTTATGATAGAGACGGCACGACTCGCCCGGATAGTCTCGTGGGCGGGCATAGGACTTGTGGGTTCCGTCCACACTGGCAAAAACATCGGTCTGCGGCGACCACCGCACGTAGTGACAGACGAACAGGTCCAGTCTGCCGTCACGGTCGTAGTCCAGCCAGGCGGCGGAGGTGCTCCAGCCCGTGTCCGCGATTCCGCTCGCCGCCGT
>JAYTGR010000747.1:0-1203 GCA_043733205.1 Chthonomonadaceae bacterium | reverse complement strand
ATCTGGATACACTCCTGCTCCGTTGGAGAGACCCTGAGCGTCCAGCCGCTCGCCCACGCCTTGTCGCTGCGCTTTCCGCAGGCGCGGTTCGTCTTCAGCACAATCACCAAGACCGGTCAGGCCATCGCCCAGGAACGGTTCGCGAAGTATGGCGAGGGAAACACGTTCTACTTCCCGATTGACCTCGCCTCCATCGCGAACAAAGTGTTAGATACCATCCGGCCCCAGCTCTTTATCACGATTGATACCGAGATCTGGCCCAATGTCCTGCACGAGACGAAGAAACGCGGCATCCCCGTCGTCATGGTCAACGGCCGCATCTCCGCCCAGTCGTTCCAATACTACCGCTGGCTCCAGCCCTTGATGGGTCCGGTCTTCCAGAATTACAGCCTGCTGCTGATGAAGTCGCAGGAGGACGCCGACCGCTTGCAGCGCATGGGCGCTCCGCCGAGCAAGCTGCGTGTCACCGGCAACATCAAATACGACCGCAACCTGGTCGAGAAGGATGTCACCGAGGCGCAGGCGTCGGCGCTCGACCAGTCGCTCGCCCTGACGTCTGCGAACGCGCCGCTGATAGTCGCCGGCAGCGTCCACGAGGGCGAGGAGCAGACCGTGCTCGATACCCTGCGCCGCATCCGGCAGACACCTGGCCTGGAAAACACGCGCCTGCTTCTCGTCCCGCGCCACCCGGAGCGGTTTACTCCCGTGGCCCAGCTTGCCGAGCGTTTGGGATGGCGTGTCAAGCGCCGCTCCGACCCCGCACCGGGCGACCCGGCTGCCGACGTCCTGATCGGAGACACTCTGGGCGAACTCGCCACGGCCTACCAGTTCGCCACCGTCGTGTTCGTCGGCGGGACATTGATCCCCCACGGCGGGCAGAGCATCATGGAGCCGGCTGTCTACGGCAAACCCATCGTCGTCGGCCCGTCCATGAAGAACTTCCCGCAGATCATTGACGACTTCCTAGAAAGAGGCGGCATCGCCCAGATTTCTGCCGACGAGACCGACAAAGAAGCGCAGACGCAGCAGCTCACCGAGGCTTTCGTGCGCCTTTTGCAAGACGAGGGTGCGCGGGCCGCGATGGGGAAAGCCGCCTACTCCGTGTTCGAGGGCAGCCAGGGGGCGACGCAGTATACCGTAGACCACATCGCCGCGATATTCGAGGAGGCACTGTCGAAATGAGCGACGTTCTAGCCCGTATCC
>JAYTGR010000746.1:0-10163 GCA_043733205.1 Chthonomonadaceae bacterium | reverse complement strand
CGCGGCAGGCCCTGACCGGGGCGAAACGCATCGTGATCCTGACCAAGTTTCGCTTCATGGGCGACACCATCGTCGCGACTCCCTTCTTCGCGCAGCTGCGCCGCCACTATCCCGACGCCGATATCACCCTTCTGGCCGCTCCCTCCGTCGTCACGGCGCTCGCCAACTGCCCGCATCTCGACCGCATACTGCCGGTGGATGTGCGCGGCCGCAGCCGCTGGCAGCACGGCAAAGAGCTGCACGCTCTCCTGCGCGAAGGCGACTATCAGGCCGGATTTTTGCTCAATCGCTCTCTGCACTGCGCGGTCACCTGCTGGGCCGCGCATCTGCCCGCTCGGATCGGCTATATCAACGAGTTCCGAAGGCCATTTCTGACCGTTCCGATCCCGTACTTCTTCGACCGCAACGAGGTGGACTGCCATCTCGATATGCTGCGCGCGCTGGGTCTGCCCGCCCGCGACGCCCTCCCGGATCTGTGGATGACGGAAGCAGAGAAAGCGCAGGCCCGGCAGATTCTTCGGGATCACGGCTGGAACGGATCGCAGCCGCCGATAGGCATTCAGCCCGGAGCCAACGACGCCCCGATCCGGGAATGGGGCGCGGAGCGGTTCGCCCATGTCGCCGATACCCTGCTTGCCGACAGCGGCGGCCAGGTCGTTTTGATGGGCGGGGAGGCGGAGCGTGCGACGACGGACCGCACGGCACGGGCGCTGCGCACCCCGCCGATCGATCTGGTCGGCAAACTGCCCCTGCGCGAGGCCCTCGCCGTCATCGGGCAGTGCGGCCTCTGGCTCAGCAACGATACGGGGCTGCTGCACGCGGCGGTCGCGCAGCGGGTTGCCAGCGTCGGGATGTTCGGCCCTAACAAGGTCGTGCGCTGGGGCTACGACGCCCCCCGCCATCGTTCTCTGGTCGTCTTTCCCGACGAGCCCGCGCGCGACGACGCCGCCGTGCGCCGCTGTCTGGATGCGATCACCGAAGAGAGCGTGCTCGAAACGGCCCGCGCCGTCCTGCGCCAGCCCCAGGAAGAGCCTACGACCGAGGAGCTCCTCAGCCTTCCCGACGCCGTTGCCACCCGCCCACCCTACTACGCCGCGCGTCTCACCGCCGCGCAGCTGGTGCCCGCCCGCCGGCGCTGACAAAACATGGCATTCCCAGGAAGGATCGTAAAATAGTGGCGACAGTGTCCATTGGAGAGATGACGATTGGAGCGGCGCAAGGGCCGCTGACTCTTATTGCGGGGCCATGCGTGATGGAGAGCCTCGATCTGTGCCGGCAGGTGGCGGCAGAAGTGCAGCGGATCACGCGTGAACTTGGAATTCAGTATATTTTCAAGGCCAGCTTCGACAAGGCCAACCGGACCTCCGGCAGCGCCTTTCGCGGCGAGGGAATGGAGAAGGGCCTGGAGGCGCTGGCGCAGATCAAGCAGGAGTTCGGTGTCCCGGTCCTGACGGACGTGCATGAGTCGTGGCAATGCAAGCCAGTGGCCGAGGTCTGCGATGTGCTGCAGATCCCGGCGTTCCTCTGCCGGCAGACCGACCTGATCCTGGCGGCGGCGGAGACCGGACGCGTCATCAACGTCAAGAAGGGGCAGTTCCTCGCCCCCTGGGACATGAAGAACATCGTCAGCAAGGTCGAAGCGACCGGGAACTGCCGCCTTCTGCTGACGGAGCGCGGCGTCTCCTTCGGCTACAATACGCTTGTCGTGGACATGACCAGTCTGCCGCAAATGAAAGCGCTCGGCTACCCGGTCGTTTTCGATGCAACGCACAGTGTTCAGCGGCCCGGCGGGGGCGCAGGCGGCACGACTTCGGGCGGTATGCGCGAGTTCATTCCGCACCTCACCCGTGCGGCTGTCGCTGTAGGCGTGGATGCGCTGTTTCTGGAAGTTCATCCGGAGCCGGAAAAGGGTCTTTCCGATGCTGCGACGATGCTCCCACTCGCCGATCTGCCGGCTCTTCTGCGTCAAGTGCTCGCCATCGATGCGATTGTACGCGCCTGATGCAGATTCTGGCATGAATTGTGCGTTAGCAAAGTTTGTCGGCACAAGTGAGCGCCTCACGCCGAACTATCACCACTCTCCTGGAGAAGAAAAGCAACTATGAAAACCGCCTTGATCACCGGTATTACCGGACAGGATGGCTCCTATCTGGCCGAACTGCTGCTCAGCAAGGGATACCGCGTCTTCGGCGTTGTGCGCCGTGCCAGCACCGAGAGCTTTGAACGCATCGGTCACATCAAGGACCAGGTCACGCTGCTGCAGGCCGATCTGCTCGATCAGTACTCCCTGATCGACGCCATTAAAATCGCCGATCCCGACGAAGTCTACAACCTCGCTGCGCAGTCCTTCGTTCCGACCAGCTGGAACCAGCCGGTGCTTACCGGCGAGTTCACGGCGCTCGGCGTCACACGGGTGCTCGAAGCCATTCGGCTCGTCAACCCGAAGATCCGTTTCTATCAGGCCTCCAGCAGCGAGATGTACGGCAAGGTGCTCGAAACGCCGCAGAGCGAGACCACGCCGTTCTATCCCCGCAGCCCTTATGGCGTGGCCAAGGTCTATGGCCACTATATCACCGTCAACTACCGGGAGAGCTACGATCTTTTCGCCGCCTCCGGTATTCTCTTCAATCACGAATCTCCTCGCCGCGGCCTGGAGTTCGTCACCCGTAAGGTCACCAATGCCGCCGCGCGCATCAAGCTCGGCCTCGATACCGAACTGCGCCTGGGCAATCTTACCGCACGGCGCGACTGGGGCTTTGCCGGCGACTATGTCGAGGCGATGTGGCTGATGCTGCAGCAGGACGCGCCCGACGACTATGTCGTGGCGACGGGCGAAACTCAGACGGTGCAGGCGCTGGTGGAAGTCGCCTTCGAGCGGGCTGGCCTGGAATGGCAGAAATATGTCGTTCAGGATCCGGCGTTCTACCGGCCGGCGGAGGTCGATCTGCTGGTAGGCGATCCGGGTAAGGCGGAAGCCAAGCTGGGCTGGAAGCCGAAGGTGACGTTCCGGCAGCTGGTAGAGATGATGGTCGATTCGGATGTGGCGCGCTGGGAGAAGATGCTGCGGCATCAGGATTAGGAAGGAAGAGCACGTTGCCGCAGGAACCGATGCGCATTCTCATTACCGGAGCCAACGGGTTTGCAGGCCGTCATCTGATCGCTTCTCTGCAGACGGCTGACAGCTTACAAACCATTCGGATCTTTGCGGCCACTCACTCCGACGCAAAGCCGATTGAGGGCGACGGGCACATCGAACAGGTGCCTCTGGACATCCGGGATGCGGTGTCCACGCAGGCGCTTCTTGCCGACATTCATCCGACGCACGTCGTACACTTGGCTGCACGGGCGTCAGGAGCCGACACGGACCGTGAGATGGTCTTCGCTGTAAACGTAGAGGGCACACGGCATCTGCTGAATGCTGCTCGGTCTCTGGCAAACCCTCCGCGTGTGCTGCTCGTCAGCACGGGCTATGTCTATGGCAGCACGGAGGCGGACCGGCCCGCCCAAGAATCGGATGCACTGGCGCTGCCCGGCAGATACGGAGCGTATACCGACAGTAAGATCGCGATGGAGGCTGTGGCGGCAGAGTACCGCGATCTGGCGTTCGTCGTCCGGGCTTTCTCCCACACCGGCCCCGGTCAGGCCCCTGCGTTCGCCGTACCGGCCTTTGCACGGCAGTTGGCGCGCATCGAACGGGGGGAACAGGAGGCAGAGCTTCTGGTGGGTAATCTGGACGCTAAACGGGATCTGCTGGATGTGCGGGATGTCGCAGAAGCCTATCGCCTGCTGCTGGAGCGGGGGCTGCCGGGTGAGACCTATAACGTCGCAAACGGCGCTCCAGTCTCGATGCGCGAGGTTCTGGATCGCCTGCGGAGGCTCTGCACGACACCGACCGAAGTGAAGACGGACCCGGCGCGGCTGCGTCCGGCAGACATCGCCTGTTCGACGGGTGATGCGCTGAAGCTCCGCACGATGACCGGCTGGCAGCCCCATTATGCCCTCGATACCACGCTCCGCGATACGCTCGCTTACTGGCGAGCGGAGGGCTCTTGAATACAGTGCCTGAAGATGAGACGACCGATGGATTCCACTGACCTTCTGCTGTCGCGGCGCTTAACCGGGTTACCTAACCCCCGGCCCCTTCCCGAAACGGGAAGGGGTGCCCGAACATGCGATCGCCTCATCGAGTTCTAAACCTAGTGGGACACGCAGCGAGGCAAACCGATGAATGGAACAGAGCAGATCGATTTTGGCAAAGAGACGCTGGCGGTGGCAACAGCCGCCATCGAAACAGCCTCCGCACGCCTTCAGGATACCTTTGTCCGGGCGCTCGACCTGCTGGCCGAATGCCGGGGTAAAGTGATCACGACGGGGGTCGGGAAATCGGGTATTGCCGCGCGGAAGCTGGCTGCCACCCTCACCTCCACCGGGAGCCCTGCGGTGTTCCTGCATCCCTCCGAGGCGATGCACGGCGATCTCGGCATCGTACAGCCGCAGGATGTCGTGATCGCCCTCTCGAACGGTGGTGAGAGCGAGGAGCTGCTGGCGATTCTGCCGGCGCTGCTGGCCCGCGATGTCGCTATGATCGCCATTGTCGGCAATCTCTCCTCCACTTTAGCGCAAAAGGCCACCGTAACGCTCGATGCCTCGATCGAGCGCGAAGCCTGCCCACTCAACCTGGCTCCCACAACCAGTGTCCTCGTCGCCATGGCACTGGGCGATGCGCTCGCTATGACACTGCAAAAACGGCGTGGTTTCCGGGAAGAAGACTACGCGCTCAACCATCCAGGCGGCCGTCTGGGCCGCCGCCTCACCCTGCGCGTACGGGATGTCATGCCTGCCGGTCTGGATATGCTGCCCCAGGTCTCGCCCGAAACGCCTTTCATGGACGTCGTCTGCGAGATCAGCGCCAAGCACGTCGGCGCGACATGCGTCACCGATACCAGCGGCGGTTTGCTGGGCCTAATCGCAGAATCCGATCTGCGCAATGCCATCCAGAAGCATCAGACCGAAGCCTTCCACCTCACCGCCGCCAACATGATGAATCCGCGCCCTGCCCTCGTCCTAAACCCCGATCAGCTCGCTTACGAAGCCCTGCGCCTCATGGAAGACCGTCCCCGTGCGCTCTCTGTCGCCCCGGTTGTAGATGCCTCTGGCGTCTGCGTAGGGATGCTCCGTATCCACGACCTCATCCGCCACGTCTGACCTCTTTAGGTCACCCCTCAATCTGCTTTTGGAAGAAGATCGCCGCCGCGCGAAGGTTCGCCTTGCGCTCGTCAACGGAATACCTCCCGAGCGACTCGTCTTCGAGGCAGAGGTCACGGTCGTAGCCGGCGTCGCGCAGCAGCTGGAAGTAACGGGAATGATCGATGTCGCCTTCATGGATCGGAGAGACGTATTTGTTGTACTCGTAACCGATCTCGCGCTGCGTCTCCTGGATCTCCTTTGGATAAGCAATATTCTTGATATGGGTGTGCTTGACGACGGGGGCGAACTGCGCGAAGATCTCATAGACCTTCGAGAGCGGCCAGCCGCGCCAGTAGAAGTTGCCGGAGTCGAGAGTCAGGCCGAGGCGCGAAGAATCGACCAGAGCCAACAGGCCTTCCAGGAAATCGGGATCGTTGCCCTGATTGCCGTGGTTCTCGATGCCGAGGTCGATCTCGCTCTCCTGAGTGTTCGCGATAATGCGTTTGAGGGCCTCGGCCACGAGACGCTGCCGCTCCTCCAGGGGCAGATGCCGTTCCCCGCTCATGGCGGAGTCGATCCGTACGACAGGTGCGTCCAGGGCGGCGGCAGCACGCACCGTGCGGACCGCCCAATCGATCTCGAACTCCTTGTCGTCGGCATTGAAGTTGTTGCCCATGCAGAGCGCGGCGATTCGGATGTTGTTGGTCTCCGCCTGCATTTTGAGGGCCGCGAGATCGTCGGGATCCGTTAGGTTCAGGCGCTCTTTGCCTTCCGTTGGGGCAATAGCGGTCACTGTATCATCCTTTTTGACGAAAAGTTCGATACCGGGGATGTTCAGGTCGTGCAGTCCTTCGGCCAGCGTCGTATAGCCTGCCGCGAAGACCACATCGTCGCGAATGGAAAGATACATTCAATTTCTCCTAAATGTAGATTTTATAGGTCTGGAGATGCTGCAGCGGGCCGTAGAGGGACCAGAGCGACCCAACGACGTAATCTCCCAGAATCAGTCCCAGGAAGAACGGCACCGCGCTGTTGTGCGCCTTCATACCGCCGAAACGGATGATGAGAGCTTTGGCGATCCATGCCACGAAGAAGCAGAACCAGAAGTAGTCCATCGCAAACGAGACGGACAGCGCATAGCCGGCGGGATGGAACGGCCACCAGAGGAAGTTGCCCCGCATCAGGCGCATGAACAGCACCAGCAGAAAGCCGATGCCGACATAGAGCAGCTGCGTGGGATTGACCCGCGACGGCGTCTGCAGCCAGCCGCCCAAGCGATCGTAGCTCTCCGCCCCCACCCACGTTTTGAAGCCGACGGCCTTCGAGGCCGCCCCCTCCGCGAAGGTCACGTGCAGATTGGCCCAGTACGCGGCCAGTGTCCCCCACACGAAGGCGATTGCCAGCATCCAGAGGATAGAACTCTGCTTGATCTTCGCCGTCTCGCCGAGTTTCATCGCTTCCAGCTGGTTGGGCATCGGATGGCAGCGGTAGCCGCGATTGAACCAGTACATCACCGACATGGCGGTCAGCGCCTGTGGCCCGATGGCGGCGCTGCCGAACAGGGTAACGAGGATCAGGCGCGGGTTGACGAAATAGATCTCATGCGGGGTTCCAAGTTCGGCGCGTACGCGTGTGAGTGTGATGGCCAGCAGGAAATAGATCCCGAAAAAGAGCACGGCGACCCAGGGCGTGAGGCCGATGCGCCATGAGAACCAGGCCAGGACGACGGCTCCGACCGCCAGCCCGAAAAACGCGCCGCGATACTGCCGGGCCTGGGTCCGCTCTTCCGGCCCAGTCAGCGTCTCTTTCCCGAACGCCATGCGCCAGCACCGCCCAACCTGCCCCCGCAGCGCCCAGGAGATCGTCAGGCCCCAGGCAAGCCAGGCGCCGCTGGCCTGCTGCTCGAAGTAGGGAAATCCCTGGCTTCCCGGCCCGTCCAGGCCGCTCACCGCCCCGAACACCTGAAACATTTTGCGGGCGATAAAGAAGAACCAGCAGGAGAACGAGAGGTCGAGCGGCACGAAAAACGCCAGCCCGATCGCGAACGGATAGAGGGCGATGTTGGTCCCGCCTATGGCGCTCCAGGGCCGCGTCGTGACGAACTGCCCGACATCGTACTGCTTGACCATGGAGAGATACGGCAGCGAGGGGTAGATATAGTGCATGCCGTTCAAAATATCGACGGCTGCTGCCAGGGCAAAGCCGATCCACATCATCTTACTGCTGAACAGCCCTCCTGCCACGAGGCCCTTGCCGTCCTGCTCGGTCATCGCGACCGGCAGCTGGACAATCGGAAAGGCGAGACGCTCATGGTCGCTCCACTGCGTACGCAGCAGAATATTGATGCACAGACAGATACCGATGAGCGTTCCGATGAACAGCGACCACCACGCGAGCGGCCCAACGAACGCGCCCCAGTAACGGGGATCGTAGGGATTGGCGTTGCCGAGATAGTAGGCTTTCAGGACGTCGGGGTCACGTACCAGCCAGAACGAAGGCAAAAAGGGAAAGAAGAGAGTCTTCCACTTATTTTCGGGCGTCGCGAACCGCTCGGCATGCCCTATCGACCCAAACAGGTTCTGGAACATATCGTGCCCTGCCACCAGGGTGCCGACGACCAGCACCATGTAGACCGTCAGCAGCTCCGCCTGATTCAGCAGCAGGCGGGGAGCGAGACGGGGCAGCATGCGGCGCACGCCGATGTTCAGCAGCGCCAGCCAGAACAGAAAAAAGATTGGGGTGATGAAGAGCGGCAGACTGGTTCCGTCCAGCGTGTACCACCGCACTTCGACCACGGTGATCCAATAGGCGTTGGGAACGACCAGCAGCAGGCCGACCATCAGGGCCCGCCACGTTATGCCGCGCAGCTTTGCGCTCTCTTCCGCCACAACGGGAGTTTCGGACGGCGCGGTGCGTTGCGCCGAAGACATCATCGGTTTCATGGCCCTATATTATCACGTTCCCGCTCTCCTTGCAAGCCGACGGCTCCGAATCCTTTGCCACGACACCACACTGTTCTCCCCAGGCGCAGATCCACTTCCTCCCCGCCTGTCTATCCAGGGCATAGGAACGGTTTACTTGACGCGCTATGGAGCGCCTGCCGGCGAAACCAACATCGATAACGTGGGAACTATTACGAACATCCTGGACATGTTCGGCGCACTGGGCCTCTCCGGCTGTTCTCTCTAAGGGTATACTGACAAAGAAAGAACGTGTGCGGAAGGGCAAAATCAAATTTTCAGCCATCGGTGGTTAGCGGTATATATCTGCATTAGGAGGTTTCCTCGACCATGTTTTCCCCGCGATATAGCCGCGTATTGGTGCGTGCCTTTACCCTGATCGAACTGCTTGTCGTCATCGCAATTATAGTGATCCTGGCAGCGATCCTGTTTCCCGTCTTTGCGCAGGCACGCGAGAAGGCCCGTTCCATTGCCTGCCTCTCCAATAGCCGGCAGATCGGCACAGCGCTGTACATGTACATTCAGGACTATGACGAGAAGTACCCCCAGGAGCATCCCTCGACCGGCAATCCTGTGGTCGATGACAGCACGGCGCAGCTGGAGGCCGAGGATTACGGCTCGCCCTTCGATAAAATCCTTTCTTATGTGGCGAGTAAGGATGCCGCGAAAGCGCAGCTTTATATCTGCCCATCCGATCCGGATCCACACGGCAAAGCCATTTTGGATGGCAGCGGCAGCTGTATCAGCAACGGCGCGCCGCCGCCTGGCCCGCTCAGCAGTTACATCGTCAACGCCTACTATCTCTTCGGAGCGACCCTCGCACAGATACCCACCCCGTCTCAGTCCATCTATGTGGTCGAACGCAGAAGCGATAGAAACAAGAATACAGACTTTTGCGATGTCCACTATCACCCCTGGCTCGCGGAAGTGGAACTGCCGCAGAACAGCAGTGACACCGCCAACCCAGTCGCTCCGGCCAGCAAGCGGCACACCGGCGGGAGCAACTATGTCTATTCGGATGGACATGCCAAATGGCAGCGTTTTGAAAACACGCGTAAGCCATTTGAGCAGCACGATCTCTACGGTGAACATCAGGCGTTTTGAGGAGAACCGTGAGTTTAATCTTACTGACTGGCAATTGCGCAGTTCCACTGGGAAGGGAAACTGCATGCCGACAGCGAATGGAGAGGCATGATCTCTATGATACAGGAGAGCGCCGGTCATGATCCCGATGGTAGACACGCATCAGCATCTGTGGAACCTAACGCAGTTCCATCTGCCCTGGCTCGACGGCGGCGGACCGCTCGCGCAGAATCATACCCCAGAGGATTACCGACATGAAACCGATGGGCTGAACGTGGTGAAGACAGTCTACATGGAGGTGGATGTCGAAGCGTCGCAGAAGGCGGCGGAAGCGGAGTATGTCCTGGGGCTTTGCGCCGATCCGAACAACCCTATGGCGGGAGCCGTAATCGGCGGCAGTCCGGCAGAGGCGGGCTTTGCCGAGTACATGAAGCGGTTCGCGGGGAATCCCTTTCTGAAAGGCGTACGGCAGGTGCTGCATGGCGGGATGCCGCCCGGAACCTGTCTGCAGCCCGAATTTCAGCGCAGCATGCATCTGCTGGCGGCGCTCGGCCTCCGCTTCGATCTCTGCCTGCGCTCCGAGAATCTCCTGGATGCCGCCACGCTGGCATACGAGTGCCCGCACACGAAGTTCATTCTGGACCACTGCGGGAATGCCGACCCAAGGGCCGCCGATCGATCCCAATGGGAACATGATATCGCGGAGGTGGCAAAACAGCCCAATGTCGTCTGTAAGATCTCCGGTATCATCGCGGGAGCAGTGCCCGGCACATGGACCGCAGACGATCTCGCCCCGATCGTTCGGCACTGCGCCGCTGTCTTCGGCCCCGATCGCATTATGTTCGGCAGCGACTGGCCTGTCTGCACCCTCACCGCAACGTATAGACAGTGGGTCGAAGCCTTGCAGACCATTACTGCGGACTGGAGCGAGAC
>JAYTGR010000745.1:0-3809 GCA_043733205.1 Chthonomonadaceae bacterium | reverse complement strand
TTCCAACGAGGATGGACGATCGGGAACAACCGCACCTAGGCCGTCTCTTTCTATCCGAACCCAGTGATGAAATTGTACCACAATCCTCCCCTGGTTGCACGTGGGAAGGTAGGCAGGTTTGCAAATTCCAGGAAAGAGAGGCACAGAAATGGGGGAGCAAGGGCCTCCGATAGAGCGGCTGGTGGCGATGGTGCAGGAGAGCGCTAAATACCGACATGTCTGTCCGGATCTCATTCGCAGGCTCGGCGAGCGGGAACTGACGAAGCGGCGCAGCTTGAAAGAGGCGGTCAAAGAGACGAAAAATACCCTGCATCAGGTGGCAGGCGCCTATCTGGAGCGAACCCCGCGCTATGCCCACTGGATCGCCGAACTCCGTCAGGCGCCGGATATGGCTGCCCGCAAAGAGGTCTCGCGTGCAATCCTCGCGGAACACGCCTCGACTTGTGAACGTCTGCCGTATCTGGAAGCCTTCTATCGGACGACGCTGGCAGACATCGGGCCGATTCGCTCTGTGCTGGATGTGGCCTGCGGCCTCAATCCGCTGACGCTGCCCTGGATGCCTCTGGCCGAGGAGGGGGAGATCCGCTATGCAGCCCGCGACCTCTATGCCGATATGATGGCATTTCTGGACGATTTTTTCCTCGTTTCGAATATCGCAGGGCAGGCGCAGGCGGCGGATGTGGCGGTGACCGCGCCGCAGACCGAAGCCGACATTGCGCTGATCTTAAAGTTTTTGCCCGTTCTGGAGCAGACGGAGCGGGGGACGGCTCAGCGCTGGCTGCGCAGTCTGCGCACACGCTTTCTGCTGGTCTCCTTCCCGACACGGAGCCTGGGCGGACACGGCAGGGGCCGGGCGGAATACTATGAAGGCTGGTTTCGTGAACTGATACAGGCGGAAAATTGGAACGTGCAGCGGTTCCTGTTCCCCAACGAACTGTGCTTCCTGATCGAAAAATAAGAGAGACAGCCTCCATTGCCCATGATGAAAATGCCTGACAATCTGCCTCTGACTGTACCTTCGACCCACCGCGATCCCAACTGCCTGATCCTCGCCAATCCGAAAGCGGGGCGTCTGGCGATATGGGAAAAACTGGCGGGTTTATCGGAACGTTTCACCTCCGTCCGCACCTATCCCGCGCCGATCGAGCGTGTGCCGGTCAGCCTGACGCTCCTGTCTGCGGCAGCAGGGGAGGTCGGGCTGCGGGCGGATGTCGAACTGTCACCGACGCCGGAAGGAATGGCGGAGCGTATTCGCACCGCAGAGGCACAGGGGTACGACACGATCGTAGCGGTCGGCGGTGACGGAACGATACACCATGTCGTGCAGCATCTGGTCGGCACCTCGCTGCGGCTCGGCATTCTGCCGCTGGGAACGGCCAACAACTTCGCGCGGGGACTGGATATACCGGGCGATCTGGAGGGAGCTTTCCGAACGCTGGCACGCGGCCACGAACGCGTGATCGACGTCGGACGCATTCGAAATGAGTATTTTATCGAGGCTGTCGGGGTGGGCTTGTTCGCGGACACGCTCCTCGCGATGGGCGGCCAGGAGGCGCATCGCCATGAGGTCGGGCGCATCTTCCGAGTCACCCTGCCTCTCCTCTGGAACCCACGCGCGCGCCGCCTGAGCCTGACACTCGATGGCCGCACCGAGGAAGAGGAGGTCATTCTGGCAACGGTATCGAACTCGCGCTATCTGGGAGAGAACTGGCCCATGGCGCCCGATGCCTCGCTGGACGATGGCCTGTTCGATATCGTCACGGTCGGCGCGATGTCCCGCTGGGAACTGATGCGCTTCGGAGCAGCCCTGATGCGCGGAACGCATCTGAGCCTGCCGCACGTGAAGGTTCAGCGCGCCGGCCGCGTCGAAATACGGCGCGTGCATCGTGTCAATCATCCGCTGCCCGTTCATTCCGACGATCATATCCTGGCCTATCTTCCGGTAAGCATGGAGATCGTTCCGCGCGCGCTGCGCGTTCTTGCCCCTCCGCCCTCAAAGTCTGATGTGCATTGATTCGTTTGATCCCCTGATTGTGGTAAACTCATTCCATGCTGTCAATGCTCTCAAAATGCCATGGTCGGCCCATTCCTCTGCGCTGCCTTTAGAAATCCTTTCGCGCCCATGCCGAATGCACCGACTCACGATGCCATCACTCTCATTACGGCAGCAGGCGCGAATATCGCCTACTATCAGATTATGCCGCATCCCGATATGACCCTGGCCGCCCTCTTTACAGCGTCCTACGTGTTTGCTGGCTATGCCTGTGCCGGGGATCTGGACCTGGACTCGAAAGAGTACAGGCGATGGGGACCGCTGCGGATAATCTGGTGGCCGTACCGTCAGTGTGTGCCGCACCGCTCCTGGATGTCGCATGGGCTGGTGATGGGCGGCGTCATTCGTGTGGGATATCTGTCCGTCGCCTGTACCCTGCTGTTCTGGCTCAGCCTGTGGGGGATCAGCCGCATGGGGCCGCATATCGACGCAAATGAGGTGACCCAGGCGGGATGGCTCTCTATTTTCTCTTTCGTTCGGCTCCATCCGCAGTGGACTTCGGCCCTGCTGATAGGCTTCATTCTGGCCGGAAGCGCTCACTCGATTGCGGACGCCATCTCCACCTGGTTCAAACGTCGTTTCTGACCCGTACGCAGGAAGGTATGCTAAATCTCTCCTCATAGACTGAACGGGCAACTATTTTCTATCTTAATTGAACTGGACGGCTTCTTTAGCGTCTATGGGAAAGATGGATCAGGATCGCGCATGTCTTAGGAATTCAGGCTGGGAGTTTTCGATTGAATGTTACAACGACAGTACGCCATGCAGCGTTAACTGATGATTCCGGGGAGATCGTTTCTCGTCCAGGCGAAAGCAATCGCGAAGCAGGCGAGATACGTCCCCGAATTATCGTTTTTTTCGATCATACGGCGATGATGAGCGGGGGAGAGATCGCGCTGCTGCAACTGGTCCAGCATATCGACCGTCGCCGGTTTCTGCCAGTTGTGGTGCTGAGCATGGAAGGCCCTCTGCTTGCGAAACTCGTCGATTCCGGGGTGGAGACGCATATCCTGCCCCTAGAAGAGAGTGTCATGGAGACGCGCAAAGACAGCCTGGGAACACGCAGTCTGCTCCGTCCCCGTGCCGCTCTCAATGTGCTGCGCTATGCGTGGCGATTGGCCCGCTTCCTCAAAGCCCGGAAAGCCGACCTGCTGCATACCAACTCGCTGAAATCCGATGTGATCGGCGGAATCGCCGGGCGATTGACCAGTATTCCAGTGGTATGGCATATACGTGACCGAATCGCGACGGACTATCTGCCGAAACCGGCGGTGTCCGCCTTCCGCCTGCTGTGCCGCATCCTGCCGCACTATATCATTACCAACTCGGAAGCGACCCTGCGTACGCTCTGCCTCGATCTGGAGGGGCGGGCTGCCGTGATCCACAGCGGCGTCACCAAGACCTATGTCCGCGTTGTACACGATGGCGTCGGGGATGCCGCCATTCCGGGTTTTAAACGCGTCCAGGACAGTAATGCCAATCCTCTGATCGGTCTCGTAGGGCGTTTGAGTCCGTGGAAAGGGCAGCACATCTTTCTGGAAGCGGCCGCTCTGGTGCACAAGCAGTTTCCGAAAGTCCGCTTTCAGATCATCGGCTCGGCTATGTTTGGGGAAGATGCCTACGAAGCGGAGGTGCGGCAGCTTTGCGATATGCTGGGGCTGTCCGAATGCGTGGAGTTCATGGGGTTCCGCAAGGACGTCCCCGCCCTGATCGCCCAGCTGGATGTACTGGTGCATGCTTCGACGATCGGCGAGCC
>JAYTGR010000744.1:0-3817 GCA_043733205.1 Chthonomonadaceae bacterium | reverse complement strand
GATGCCGGAACCTCGGGCGGGGTCTGGGGCCTGAAGGAGGGCTACTGCCTGATGGTCGGCGGCGACAAAGAGGTGTTCGCGACTGTCGAGCCGCTGCTGACTGCGCTCGCCCCCGAAGGCGGACTGCTGCATGCCGGCCCTGCCGGTGCTGGACACTATGTGAAGATGGTGCATAACGGCATCGAATACGCCCTGATGCAGTCCTACGCCGAAGGCTTCGAGATCCTAAAAGCCTCCCCTTATCCCGATCTCGATCTGCACGCCGTCTGCGACCTGTGGAGGCATGGCAGCGTCGTTCGCTCCTGGCTGCTGGACCTCGCGACCGATGCGTTCGCAGCGGATCCCAACCTCGACAATATCACCGGCTATGTCGAAGATTCCGGTGAAGGCCGCTGGACCGTGCAGGAGAGCATCGAGCACGCCGTGCCCGCTCCGGTCATCGCTCTCTCTCTCTATCTGCGCTTCCGCTCGCGCCAGGAGGACAGCTTTTCGATGAAGGTGCTGGCCGCGCTGCGCAACGAGTTCGGCGGACACGCCGTGCATAAAAAGACGATCGAAGGCCCGCACGTTCCCGGCCACGATGCCGCCGGGGCCGAAAAGACGTACGCCAAGACCGATGTCTGATGCCCGGCCAGCTGTCGGACAGGCCACGGACAGACAGGGAGATCACTATGCGAGAATCGACATCACGCCTGCCTAACACATTCGGCGGCACGTTCGCCCGGGTCGTGCTCCTGGCCGTGCTGCTGCTGGGAGGCGATCTGGCCCTGCGCAGCGTTCACGCCGCCCCGGACCCCGCGCCGCCCAAGGTCGTGACGGCGCAGGAGTTCCGCCTGGTCGACAAGACCGGCGCCATGCGCGCTGCACTTCAGACCCAGGAGGACGGCAGCCCCGGCCTGGCCCTCTACGACAAGACAGGGAAGATGCGCATCACCCTGCACGTCCAGGCAGACGGCACTTCCCTGCTTGCCTTCCACGACGCGATGGGCAAGCCCCGCGTGGAGCTGGAACAGGACAGCGATGGAACCGGCGGCCTCACTCTGATCAACGGCAAAGGCACCGGAGGCGCCGCCCTGATGATCGCGCCCGACAGCAATCCCGTCGCCCTCTTCAAAGACAAGGACGGCAAGGTCACCTGGTCGGCCCCCGAGCCCGAAATCCCGCCGGTCGCCGATCCGCAGGCCAAGCCAGCCAGGAAACCGTGACCCCAAATGCAAAGCGCGTCCGGCATGCGGGATGCCGGACGCGCCGATCCGCTTGAGAGACAGGAAGCGGCTACTTCTTGTCGGAGGCGAGGGCAGCTTCGACCTCTTTGATGGCCTGGTTGGTCAGATCGACGGCCTTCTCGCGATGTCCATCGAAGTCCCGCGCGGCCATTTGGAGAGACATTTTCGCTCCATTGAGCTGGCGGAGAGCCTTGATCAGCTCAGGATGTTTCTCCATTTTACCTTTGCCATGCCCAGGCGCGGGAGTGGGGGTCTGGGCGAAAACGTGGAATGTCGCGCCGGTGCCGATAATGGCTACAAGGCCGACAACTGCCAGAATTCGAGATTTCATAGGGATCTGCTCCTTAAGGGATGAGGGACGCGAACGCCCCTGAGAGATATGGACAGATAGCACGATTTTCCTGTGATTTTCCGCCGGAATAAAGCGCGCTGGTAATAGAGGCGCTGCCATTGCGATATTCTGCAAATTGAGACGCGATCTCAAGCGTAAAGTTCAAACGATACAATCTTTTTTATCCAGCCTCTGAGAACGTTTCAGAGGACCTGCGGAAAGCGAGAGAGAGATGGCTGATGCGCCGACGATCCCGTCTGCCGAAACGACCGACAAAAATATGGCCTCCTGCGCCTTTGTGCTGTTCGGAGCGACGGGCGACCTGACCCGTCGCAAGATCGTGCCCGCCCTGTTCAGCCTGGCTATGCAGGGCCTGCTGCCCAAATCCTTTACGATCGTCGCCTTCGCCCGCCGGGACAAGACCGACGAGAGTTTCCGCACGGAACTCCAGGAGGCCCTGCGCGAGTTCGCGCCTAAAATGCCCGCAGACGGCCCGGAGTGGGCGGCTTTCGCCGAGCGGATTACCTATGTCCGCTCCAACTTCGACGACGAGCCCGGTTATCGCCGCCTCGCCGCACATCTCGATAAACTCGACAAAGAGCGCGGCATCGGCGGCAATCGCCTCTTCTACCTCGCGACCCCGCCTGACAACTTCAGCGAGATCATCCTGCATCTCGGCAAAGTCGGCCTCAACAAGCCCGGCAAAAACGGCGAATGGGCGCGCATCATCATCGAGAAGCCGTTCGGAGTCGATCTCGAATCGGCCCGAGCCCTCAATGTCGAGCTGAACAGCTGGTTCGAGGAGAGTCAGGTCTATCGGATCGACCACTACCTCGGCAAAGAGACCGTGCAGAACATCCTGGTGCTGCGGTTCGCCAACCAGATCTTCGAGCCGCTCTGGAACCAGAAGTATATCGACAATGTGCAGATCACCGTGGCCGAAACGCTGGGCGTCGAAGGGCGCGGCGCTTACTTCGAAAAGTCCGGCGTCACACGGGACATCGTGCAGAACCATGCTCTGCAGGTTCTGACGCTGATCGCCATGGAGCCGCCCGTCGCGCTGACGGCAGACGCAGTTCGGGACGAAAAGGTGAAGGTGCTGCGTTCGCTGCGGCCCTTTACGCCGGAGGACGTCGCGCTCTGGAGCGTGCGCGGGCAGTACGGCCCCGGCGTCATCACCGAAGAGGCCGTCCCCGGCTACCGTCAGGAGGAGAGCGTCGATCCGTATTCGAAGACCGACACCTTCGCCGCCTTCAAGTTCCAGATCAACAACTGGCGCTGGTCGGGGGTGCCCTTCTATGTCCAGGCCGGGAAACGCATGCCGCGCCGGGTGACGGAGGTCAAGATCCAGTTCAAGGCCGTTCCCGATATCCTCTTCGCCCGTATCAACAGCGAGGGCCTCTGCCCGAACCTGCTGACCCTGCGCATCCAGCCCGACGAAGGCGCCTCCATCGAGATCGGAAGCAAGGAGCCAGGACCGGCGATGAACATCCAGCCGGTGCAGATGAACTTCCAGTACGGCTCGACCTTCAACGCGCCGATTCGGGACGCCTACGAGCGCCTGATTCTGGACGCCGTACGGGGAGACGCCTCGCTCTTCGCCCGCAACGACGAGGTCGAGGCCGCCTGGAGTCTGATCACCCCGATCCTGGACGCGTGGCGCGACCTCTCCTGCCCTCTCTTCCCCAACTACGCCGCCGGCACCTGGGGCCCCGAGGCCGCCAACTCGCTGCTCGCCGACGGCCGGGCCTGGCACCTGCCGAAATAGCCCGGAGAGTTATCACATTCGATTCTGCCCTCTCTGAATTTCATCAGAGAGGGCATTTTGGGGGAGAGTTATGGAAAGAGCCGCACTGGAAGCGCTGGCAGAGAAGTTACCGACGATTGGGCGGGTGCAGGCGGAGATCGCGGCGCTCAAGGCGAGTCTCCTGCTGCCGCGCCCAGTCGTGCATGTGCTCAGCGATGTGCATGGCGAGTACGGCAAACTGCGCCATGTTCTGAACAACGTCTCCGGCCGCCTGCGCCCGCTGGTCCAGCAGACTTTCGCCGGACGGCTTACGGAGCCGGAGATCAACGATCTGCTCTCGCTCCTCTACTATCCGGCGGAGGCGATGGACCATTTCGGCATCCCGCAGCTTACGGCGGAGCAGCGCGCGGAGTGGGCGCTGACAACGCTGCGCCGCCAGTTCGAGATCGTGCGCGCCCTCGTGGGCCCCTATCGCCGCCGACAGGTGGCGAAGACCTTTCCGCCGCAGCAGGA
>JAYTGR010000743.1:0-1210 GCA_043733205.1 Chthonomonadaceae bacterium | reverse complement strand
GAACGGCAGCGCTGCCGTTCGCACACCGTGCGCGGAACTCCCTTCGTTGTCTCCTCTCCCCGGATCTTTCCGCGCCGGTTTCCCTTCTCCGACCGGCTTTTACGGAACCGTCATCCTCCTCTTCCCTGCCTGCCGATCGGCATTCTGCGCCCCTTTTGAAAATAAACTTCAGAGGGGGTGCATTTTTCGACGATCTCGTCACTTATATATATAGGGGTAAATTTTTCAAGAGCGATCTCGGCGGATCGTATCCCCGACTAATCTGCCCGCTTTCAGGACGTTAGGGAGAAGATAGAATGCGAATTCGAGAACACATTGCAGACGAGATGTTATTGGACTACCTTGAGCAGCGTGGCGGCCCGGCGACGGAACGAAATGTCCTCGCCCATCTTGCGACCGGTTGCTCCGAATGTCAGGATAATCTCAAGTACTGGCAAAAAATGCTGAATGTCATGCAGAACCATAAAATGGTCGCTGCGCCGAAGCCGGTGCTGGCACGTGCCTTCGGACTGTTCGAGGCCCGAGAGGCCGCACTCTCCTTAGGGCAGACGGTTATGGCGACCTTGCGGTTCGACAGCCGGGTTCAGCCGGAACTGGCAGGCGCTCGTGATGGCGACCGTACCTCGTTCAAACTGCTCTTCGAAGCTCCCGATACGCGCATTGATCTGCTCTGTGAGCGTTCTGGGCCGGACTGGAGCATCGCCGGACAGGTGCTCTCCCTGGAGAGTAAGGATTACCTCTGGAAAGTGCGGGCGATGGGAACAGGAAAGATCGTTCGGACAGATGCCGACACGCTGGGCGAATTCCATCTCGGCGGACTGCGAACCGGAGAGTACGATCTGCTTCTGCAGGAGCGTAACCGCGAAATCACACTGCCTGCTATCCAGCTCTAAGGCCGATCTACGATCTGTAAAAAATTCTGTATACGCATAGATACGCTTACCGGGACTTCCCCTGCATCGTGCAGGGGACAGTCCCATAAGGCGTTTTCGGTTCACAATCGAATTTTTATGAACGCGCCGATTTATATGGAATCGAGAGGCAAGTCTTTATGATAAACGACGCCGTCTTGCAGCAATGGAAAGAACTTCCTATCGAAGAACTTGCGTCGCATATAGCGCTGCTTACTGCCGATATTACTGAGACGGACGTCCTGAGTTTGGCGGAGGCGGCGCGTAATTCTTCTACAGATAATCCTGCGGAAGCCCTG
>JAYTGR010000742.1:0-1213 GCA_043733205.1 Chthonomonadaceae bacterium | reverse complement strand
CCGGTCGCGAGCGCACTCATGGCAAAGATGAAGATCGCGCCTAAGGACAGACCGAAGGTGCGCCTGGAGTGTCTGCGTCTGCTGGCAACACTCAAACTAGATCCTGCCCGGTCGCAGCTGATCGGCGGATTTATCGCAGCGTATCTAAAATTGAATGCTCAGGAGAGGAAGCAGTACGAGCAGGAGTTTGCGAAACTGACTCCTGAGGAGAAGGAAGCGAACATGGAAATGATGAACCCCTGGGTAAAACAAGGCTGGGATGAGGGCAGGAAGGAAGGGTTGCAAGCAGGCAGACAGGAAGGGCATACAGACAGGTATTCAGGCGGGCAAGGAAGAGCTGATCGTTCGTCAGCTTAACCGCCGGTTTGGTTCGGTTTCTGCCCAGGTGACGGAACGACTTAATCGCCTGTCTTCGGAACAACTCAATGATATTGGGGAAGCGCTCGTTGATTTCAAGACGTATGCCGATCTGGAAGCCTGGCTGTCGCAGCACAATCCACAGTGAGCCAGGGAAGCGCGGAACAATCGTGTATGTAGGAAACAGCGGCCTGTGCGTTGAACATTGGTGTATCAAATTGAGATTCATCGCAATCAGAGGAGAGAGCCGATGTTAGCAGGTGTGGAACGCCTTGTAGATTTGACGGGGACGCATACCGCCGCCCTCACGCCCCTGACCGCCATTGAGGTTCGCAATGCCGTTCAGAGCGCCGACCTGCAGACACTGGCGGCCAGCGACGGCCATTTTGCGTCGGTGGCACGGGACGGGCAGACCGTGCGTCTGGCGCGCACGATCGGTGTGCCGCTGCGCTACTTCGTCGCCAAGATGTTCCACGGGCCGTTCCTGCTGGTCTCGGATCGGATCGACAGCCTGTTCGAGTGGTGTCAGAAAGAGAAGATCGGCTGGCAGTTCGATCCGCTCTACACGCGCATGGTCCCGGCGCACTATCTGGTCGAGATCGATCAGATCGGCTGCCCCGATCCCGCGCCGCGTTATCAGCGCTTTTTCAATCCGCCCATCGGGACCGGGCCGACGGATCTGGAAGCCATCGGCGCCGCTTATATCGGGGCGGCGTATGAGACCCTGAAACGCTGGCTCGCCTCGCTGCCGGATGGCGAGATGGTGGGGCTGGCCTTCTCCGGCGGCATCGACAGCACCTCCGTTTTCCTGCTGGCACGCCACGCGCTCCTGGATCTTGGCCGTGACCCCGGTCTG
>JAYTGR010000741.1:0-3826 GCA_043733205.1 Chthonomonadaceae bacterium | reverse complement strand
CCTGAATGGTGACCGCAGTGCCGATGTCGTCCGGGATCTTCTCCGTCCGGCGGTAGACGATGGCACGGTCCGTGTTCCAGGACTTGAACACCGCTTCGACGGCGAGGCTCAGCTGCTCGAAGGGATCGGTGGGGAACTCACGGCCTGCGTGGCTGCGCACATGCTCCAGGAACAGTTCGCAGACCTCTTTCAGGTCGTCGCCGCTCAGGTCCAGGTCGTTGGTCGCGCCAACCTTGTGCTTGTACTCCTGGAAAATATGGTTGTCGAAATCGTGCTTGGAGAGGCCGAATGCGACATCGGAGAGCATCATGATGAACCGGCGGTAGGCGTCGTAGACGAAGCGGGGGTTGCCCGTCTCGGCGATGAGCGCTGCAATCGTCGTCGGGTTCAGGCCCAGGTTCAGGACGGTGTCCATCATTCCCGGCATGGAGAACTTCGCGCCAGAGCGGACCGAAACCAGCAGCGGCTTCTCGCTGCCGCCGAACGAACGTCCCATCTTCACCTCGACGGCCTGGACAGCGGTGCGTACCGCATCCATCAGGCCGGGGGGAAGCACTTTACCGGCAGCGTAGTAGGCGTTGCAGGTGTCGGTGGTGATGGTGAATCCGGGTGGGACGGGCAGACCGATATTGGTCATCTCCGCCAGGTTTGCGCCTTTGCCTCCGAGGAGGTCGCGCATGGTTTTGTCTCCCTCTTCAAAGAGATAGACCTGCTTAGACATTGGGTGAGGCTCCTTCTTCTATGTCGCGTCGCTGCGCGTGCGTATATGGATAGATCGGTTAAGGGGCGTAAATCGAACGCAAAAACCTTTTCATTGTACCCGATACCAACCCATTATTTCCGCATCGAACCGAATGAAGGATAGTAGAAGAAACAAAGGCCGCTTCGACGATCCGTCGCGTAAGGGTAAACTTAGGATGGGAAGACCCGAGAGGAGAATGACAATGGTTCAATCAGTGGAAAAGTCTCTGTCGCCGGACGAGTACCTGGACTGGGAAGAAGACCAGCCGACAAAACACGAATACTTCCACGGACGCATCTACGCCATGACAGGCGGTTCGCTGGAACATGTTACGGTTATCCAGAACCTTGGTCTCTCGCTCGGTAACAGACTGCGGGGCGGAAGCTGCCGCGTTTTCACCAGCGAACTGCGGGTGAAGGTGAGCGAGACAGGTCTCTACACCTATCCGGATGTTACTGTGGTGTGCGGAGAGATGGAGTTGGATCGCAGAACGAAGTCGGTGACGCTGCTCAATCCGACGCTGATCGTCGAAGTCCTCTCTTCATCGACGGAAGCATACGATCGCGGCGACAAATTTGCGCATTACCGCAGTCTGCCTTCCCTGACCGATTACCTGCTGATCTCCACCACATCTGCGAAAGCCGAACACTTCCAACGCCAGTCCGACGGCGACTGGCTTTTGACGGCACGATCAGGCATAGAAGCGATTCTGACGATCAAAACTCTGGGCATCGTCCTGCCCTGCGCCGAAATATACGAGTTCGTGGAGTTTCCTCTCGTCCCGGTTCTGGTTTCCCACTCCGACTGTTCGGCGGATTGATGGCACAACCTGACACGCGAACATATATCCAGCAACCGCGAACTTCTGTTCGCCGGGCGGCCACTTGACTTATGAAGATTACCGTATAGAGAGAAAATATTGTTGCGCCTTGAACCATAACGTGTTATAATTTACAATTTGTAAATTTTACTTGCAGAGGAACCCCTTTGTGTCAGTCTTCATGGGCAACCCCATCTATCCTTGTCTTGAAACCCCTGACCAGCTTATAGAGCCAGATCGTCTGGGCAGGCGGGTCGCATCACGAAGGTTCTGATCCAGCGGACGGCGTGGTACGCAGCCGAATAGCCTCGAACTCGGCGGAGCCTTCCTGAACAAAAACCCCCCATCCTCCCGCCGTGAGGTTGTAAAGCCGCGCACTGAGCGCCACTTTGTCATCGGCATAAATTTCGCAGAGCGAGCCGTCCAGGAACACCTGGAGGACGACCGGAACCTCCGATGTAAGCAACAGAGGACGCTCCATGCCAGCCATGAACGGAATGTCACCGGGCCGTGGCCACGAGTCGAGAACCAGACGCTGCCTGCCGGGTTCGAGCCGCAGCTGATACCCTGTCTGCCCATCTGCGCCCGTGCGCAGCAGCAGTCCGCAGCCCCGTGTGGACTCCTCGAAGGTTATGGTCGCCTCTATCGAAAGACGCTGCGTAGGCGTGTCGGACTGCATTGCGAAATAGGAATCGGGCGCGCTGAGCACGGTCGATCCCACCCCAAAATAGTCTTCTCCAAACTTGCCAGTCCCGGCATGGTCTCCGGCCAGCGGATTCGCCAGGGTAAACGCGACCGGCTGCGAGAAGGCGTCGCGCACGGTGTCCGGAACGCAGACGTTCAGTGTGCCGTCCGCCTCCTGCACGAGTTCATGGACAACTAGATTCCCACCCCATTGCCAGCTGCCCTGATAGTCCTTCTGCGTGTCGCGCGTCGGGTTCCATCCGAACATATAGCGCCGCTGCCCGTCGGAGGCGGACTTGGCCGCGTAGTAGGCTCTGCCGTCGAATGTATCGTTTTCGGGGGCTGTCCAGGGGCCTTCGAGCGAATGGCTCATGCGGTAGCGGGTCACATGCCGGTCTGAAAACTCCGACCAGACAAGGTACCACCACGCGCCCATCCGGAACAGATCGGGGCATTCGTGCGTGAAGTAAAGGTCGGGCGCCCAGAACGGTTCACGCGCCTCCCAGGTCTGCAGATCGGAAGAAGCGCACAGCGCTACGCAGCCCCGCCGACGCGAAACACCGTGGTCGAAACGCGCCGCAAGCAGCATCCACCACTCCCCCTCTTCCGGGTTCCAAAAAACGAACGGATCGCGCCAGTCGTTCTTTTCAAAGCCGGTCGAAGGAGCGAAGAAGGTGTCTTCCGGTACTTTGCGCCAGTGCAGCAGATCGTCGCTGACCGCGTGCATCACGGCCTGCACCGGCTTGCCGAGCTTATCGAAGTGCGGATTGTGGCCCGTGTAGAAGATATGATGCTGGCCGTCCGCAGACACCACGCAGCCTGTGAAGACATAAAGATCCTGCTCGGCCTCCGTGCCGCGCGCCAGCATCTCGCCATGCTCCTCGAAATGAACGAAGTCGGTCGTGCTGATCTGATACCAGGGTGTCCCCTCGCCGTGTCCCACCGGATCTCGCCAGTCCAGGAGATAAAACAGACGGAACCGCTCCCCATCGAAGAACGGAATAAAATCTGCGGCCCAGGCGTCGGGTGGACGGTAGAAAAACTCAGGCACAAGCGTACTCCTCATTGCAAACAGCGCGATGGCAGCGATTCAGGGACGGGCCTTCCAGCCATACGGGATGTATTTCCATGTCAGGTCGTCACCGGAGACCGTGACCATGCTGAAGCCTTCCGGATGGACGCCCAGACGTTTGCCCTTCCACCAGTCTCCGCAGATGGCCCCGCCGGTGATATACCGCACCCCAAGATAGTCGATCTCCTCGACGATATGCGTGTGGCCCTGGAAAACGGCTTTGACGTTGTGCGTCTGGATCATCTCTTTGAAGGTTCGGCCGTTTTTGACGATATTCCCTGCCGGTGTGGCTGCCGTGGTGCTCTCGGTGTACATGGTAACGGCGGTAAAAATGGGAAAATGGGTCAGGAAGACCATCGGCATGGTTTTCGGTGTAGAGCGGAGCAGGCTGTCGAGCCAGGCGAGTTGTGCGGCGTCCAGTACGCCTTCCCAGGAGTATTCGGGGGTGATGCCCATCGAGTCGAGGCAGACGAAGCGCCAGCCTTGATGATCGAATGTGCTGTACGAC
>JAYTGR010000740.1:0-1220 GCA_043733205.1 Chthonomonadaceae bacterium | reverse complement strand
AATCACGCGGGTTAGGCGCATGATAGCACGGGGAGGGGAAGGGTGTCAAGGGGGCAGGCGAATATTTTTCCGTTGTCTTTCCGTCGCCTTGCCGCCCCCACTTCCTCAATCTGCCGTTGGGAGAAAACCAGTAGATACAGGGCCTTTTTATATGACAAGTATTGTGTTATAATGCCTCTCAAGACCGCAATAGTGCGGTGGGAGCAATTACACTTTCATGGGAGGAGGTACGCATATCGCATCAACCATTGCCTCGATCACTCAGCGGCAGACCTTCCTGGACAAGCTGGCCGGGATGGTGGAACCGGTCGCGGGTGCCGCCGCCTTACTGGGCATCTCTCGCCAGCGCGTCTTGCAGCTCATCAGTGCGGGCGATCTGCAAGGCAGGAAGATCGGCAGGCAGTATTTTGTGGATGCGCTGAGCCTCCAGGCCCGCCTCGAAAGCCATCCCCCGAAGACCAGGGGCTGACTGTCTTCGATTCTCGTGGGTCGTTCGTCTCCTCTGCGTCGTTCGTCTCCTCTGCGTCGCTGGCGGCCATGTCGTATCGGATATCAGCCGAGGCCGCCAGAGCATCCTCTGGTAATGGAGCATTCAAAGATTTTCACCCAATCAGAGATTTTCACCCAACCATTGACGACTTGCTGGCCCGGCCTCGCGCCGGCCTTTCTTACCACACGCCTCGGTCTTATCACATTCCCCGATGGTCTTCCCTCAGCTGGCTCCGCCCTGACGCTAGGGGGAACGCAGCCATGAGCGAACCGGAGCGAAAGAGCGAATCGGAGCGAGACCGGGAGCTCCCATCGGGCCTGTCGCTCGGATGGGCCGACCCCGACGATCAGCCCGACGACGGCCGCCTGTGGCTGCGCTGGCCGCCTGGCGAGGTCTGCAACGTCAGCATCCTCAGCGATGCGCCGCTGTTCTATCCCGGCCACTGGCTGCCTGCGACGCGGTCCTACCGCCTCTGCACTTATCCTACCTGCCAGTTCTGCGCGTCCGGCGACCTGGGCGGGGGACGCACCCGGCGCATGGCGTCCGAGCGGCGCATCCGGCACCTGGTCGTGGTCCGGGTCCGGGACGGGCGCGGGGAGCCGGTCCAGCGCATCTGGGAGTTCGGCGGGGCGGTCGCCGAGCAGCTGCAAACGATCACCGGCTTCCAGCGCGCGGGCGGGGGCGTGACCCGGCAGACGGAGCTGCGGGGGCTGTCGCTGGGCCTGTGCCG
>JAYTGR010000739.1:0-1220 GCA_043733205.1 Chthonomonadaceae bacterium | reverse complement strand
TGAAAACATACAGGCGTTCCTTCACAAGAAAAATCACCGGCCTGCTCGTTCTGCTGCCGATTGCGATTCCGATAGGGTTGTATCGCCGTTCGGCGGCCCAGGAAGAGCGCAATGCCGAACTGATGCAGGCTCTGAGCACGGGCCAGGTGGCAGAGGCCAGAGCCTTATTAGCGCAAGGGGCCGACCCCAACACGCGCGATCTGCCGACGGCTCCCGCACGAGGCTTGCTGCAGCATATCGTGGATCTGTTCACCCCTCCGCCTCCTCCTGCGATTATACAGGAGCGGACGGCGCTGTCCTGTGCCTGTACGAACCGAAACGCGGCGGCGCTGGTAAAGTTACTGCTGGAGAAGGGCGCCGACGCGAAAGCAGTTGAGACCGGGCGCACACCCGGACTGTATTGGGCGGCGCGCAGAGGAGATATCGCGACCGTGCAGCTCCTGCTGGAGCGTGGCTCTAATGTAAACGTTACGGGGCCGGGCGGCGCGGGCGGACTCACGCCTTTGCGAGGAGCCATTCGGGCGGACAGTCCGCACCTGGTAAAACTGCTGGTCGACCACGGAGCAGTAGTAGATACATGGGCTGTCGGAGAGGAATCTCCGCCTATCGGACACAACTATGCAGCGATCCTCGAAATACTTGCGGACGCCAGCATCAGGAAAGGGACACCTCCTTCAGGCTTACGCAGACTGCAATAGCGCTGCCGTGTACGTCACTTTTTTCGTAACCAGCAGGGCGTCTGTTCCGTCAAACGAGTAGTTCAACGCGCATAATTTGTTCGACGTTTTGGCTGCGCTTTCCGCGTCAGCTGCTCAGGAGGAGACTTTCGTGACCCGACCGATACCCGGCATTTTTGTCATTCTTGCAGGAATTGGATTTTCGTCGGCGGTGTTCGCAGAACCCGTAACGCGCACGACGCCGGATTCGGTGGCCTTGGGTAAACAGTGTTATGCTTCCGTCGGCCCTGTGCTTCAGAATGCGGGCGGGAAGCTGACGCCGGAGGTGCGGAACGCTTATCTGGAATGGGCGGAAAAGACCGTGGTGCAGGAGCTGCACGACAGCAAAGAGGCTGTGCCGGAGACCTGTCTTGCGGACGTTCGGCGGGACAGCATGGTGCGGGATGCGATGTTCGGCAGCGTCTATCCGCCCGATCCCAGTATTCTGCAGAACTACGCGGAACTGCGCTCCGAGTTGGGTGCGCCGTTTCTGGCGAAATATCG
>JAYTGR010000738.1:0-10244 GCA_043733205.1 Chthonomonadaceae bacterium | reverse complement strand
AGGCGGGGCAGAGGAAGTGCGCCGCCCGCAGCGCTTCCACGCTGTCGCTCAGCAGGTGGTTACAGTAGGGACAGTAGTAGGCGTTCGCCGGGTAGTCGTCGTTGGTGTCGGCGATCATCTGTCCTGCCAGTTTGTAAAGGTGGGCGAACAGTTTGGCCGCGTCTTTGCTGGCTGCGGTCTCATACACGAAATAGGCATCTGTCAGCGTCGTGTCGCGGCCGTAGGCACGGCGCAGGATCCGGTCGGCCTGTGCCCGGTCCAGTCCTTTTACGCCCAGGTTTTGCAGCGCTTTCAAGCCGTCGGAGAGCGCGCTGACCATGCGCGGCTCCTTCTGCTCGTGCCGATAACTGCTCAGGTGAATATTTAGGCTCTGCCGCAGCGTTCCGTTGTCCACAGACAGCAGCTCCATCACGGCGGCATTGAACTCCAGCGGCAGGCGCGTCTCGGTATCGGTCACGCCCGGAATGCCAGGCGGATAGAACGCCCGGAACTCTCCGCCTGCGATCTGGTACCAGCCCTCATCCGAGATCTCCTTGTTGTTGGCTGGCGTCCAGGGGAAGATGCCGTCGGCAGGTCTGCCGAGCAGAACGACCTGGAGCCACCACTCCTCGGTCTCCTCCACGCGGCGCGGCGGCACGAGCGGATCGATCCAGTTGACATCGCGGCGGGTGTGCCAAAAATGGAAGTCGTTCGCGGCTGATTCGGCGCTCTGCAGCGCGGCCAGATCGTAGGCGTGACTGCTGACCACGCCTTCCATCTGCCCGAAGGTAAAGCCGTGCCGCTCCTGGACGATGAGCAGGCGGAACGGATCGTGACTGTCTGTGATTTTGCCTTCGCGGGCCAGCGCGATATTGTTTTCGATGCGTGTCACCATCTGCATCGCCCGCGCATCCTTGCGGCTCATATCGAGGAATGCTAAATTTTGCGGCTGCGGTTCGATGGCGCGTACGCCGTGCAGCTGCGGGCTGATCTGCGCGCCATGAATTCCGAGCCGGGGGGCGCTCAACTGGATGACCGTGTCCACATCGGTCGGCACGGCTTTGTCCGCGATATGCACATGATCACGCAGCGGCTCGAAGAAGGCGCGGGCACGGGATTCGAACGCCTGCAGCAGTTCCGGAGGAATGCTCTCCTGGGCGCTGCCCCGTCCTGGCTTGAAGTCGAAAGCGCTCTGTCCATCGGGCATGCGCAGATCCTGTGCAATTGCGTCGACTGCTTCTAGTACGTCACGCTGCGCTGCCTCTTCTTTCTTTGCATCGTCCCATCCGGTCGCTGGCTCACCGGGCCAGGAGCGTTGCCGCAGCAGATTGTAGTACTCCTCAGTGACAGTTCCACGCGGAGCGGGTGGCTCCGGTTCGAAATAGACTTTGCCATTGATCGGCGGCTTGTCCTGAGCCATCTCACGCCAAGATGTGCTCCATCCCACTGCCGTCTGGCTGAAAGCTGTCTGCATTGTCTTCAGGCGGCGCATTAGCAGCGCGGTCGCTTGTCGGTAACGGTCCAGCATTTGACCGATCATCTCTCGCCGCTGTAGATGCGTGGTCGCTTGAGTACGCAATTCGGTCTGAAGATACGAATTCACGCTCTCTGTCACCACCTCCCAACCGTGTTTAAGCTTCTCCTTTTTTCCGAATAGCATATGACTGTTCTGAATTTTCTCTACTTCAGCGATCTGCTCATCCAGCGTATCGCGCAGGGATTTGGAGTCCTGACGATACTCTTGCAGGTTATCCTGTGCTTCTCTTCCCCAAGCCTCCATCCGGCACATCTGCTCCTCCAAAACGGCAGCAACGAAGCCTGGCCCGCCGTCCAGGTCGAAGAGGGCGCGTGTCACAAACTGCTGAATATCGTTGTCGATTCTTGCCAAGAACGTTTTTTGATTGTTCTCCATGACGTATAGAAGAGTTGGCAACGCTTCGCTGACTTCCCCTCTCGGTAAGTCTGTGGCTGTAAGGCGACCATCGACGTCACGCAGCAACTGCCTGATCTGTTCCACTTTCGGCGGCTGACCGTTCGCGTCTGGCCGAGTTATTTTCTGGAAAACAGCAACACCCAGCTTATCCGTCGCGCTTTCAGTCAGCCGCTGCAGCTGCGCATCGAAGTCGCTGCCGCCGAGCAGGCGCAGAGCGTCGTCGATTTTTTGGGGTGTAAGCGAGCTGCGGCACCAGTTCGTCAGTGTGCCTGCCATGAGCCGCAGGGTCGTGGCCCGCAGGATATGCTCGCCGGGGTACTCCAGTGCGGCCACGCCCATCGTGCTGAACAGAGGCCGCATAAAGCCGACGCTGTCCGCGGTCTCCATATTGCCTTTGGCATCCACATCGCGGGCGGCGATCGCGCCGCCCGCAGGCCCGACGGCTGCGGCAAGATACTGCCCGATCATGACATTGAGGCGCTGCACATCGGCCCCGTCCGGGCCGCCCGGCATCATCACACGCAGAATGACATAGGGCTTCTCGGCGCGGTGGGAGGGCTTGTCGTTGCCGGGCAGCTTCTGAACCCAGGCTGTTCCGGCGAGCTGATAGTGGTTCAGCTCCTTTAAGGCATAGTAGGCGTTTTTCTTGTACCGCGCCGCTTTGGGGCCGGATACCTGCGGATGGGGCAGCGTGAAGATCGCCTGACAGTCGATGCCGTATCCCACCCACTCCCGCAGCAGATAGCCCATATCCGCCGCGCCGCCGCTGCACGTGCCGCCGCAGAGGGTTCCGACCACATAGACGACCGTATCGGCGTGAATATCTACGTTGAGATCGGGGCGGCCCAGCTGATCGGCGACCGTCTGCTTGGTAAGCTGGTTCAGCGCGGAGATGTCGCTCATGACGCGCCGCTTCAGCCGGTCGTAGGTCGAGGCCTCGGAAGAGGTGGAGGAGTGAAACAGGCAGAGCCGCCCCAGCATGCGCAGATTGCCCGCTCCGGCGGAAGGGTTGTCGATAGCTTTGAGGCTCTGCGCGTCCTGCCACTGAAAAAAGTCGAAGGCGGCGCCTGCCGTTCGCGGCGCATTCAGATAGGCAGCGTACTCTTCGCGGCTAATGCCGCCACGCAGCACGCGGTCGCCCAGCAGAGAGGTCGGCTGCTCCGTCTCCAGCACCAGCAGGCGCACCCATGCCGCCTTTTCAAAGCCGCCGAACTGCCATGTCAAATGCTCGGCGACCGCCTCTGCGACCTCCTTGCCTGTCGTTCCTAAACCCAGAATCAATGTTTTGCGGATCGAAAGCGTGTCAGACATGAAGTGCATTATCCTTTCGGCATATCGTAGTTGATCTCAATACGGGTCTCCACGGAGGTATCCGGAGGCAGCACGCGGCAAAACACTTTTTTACCTGGCTCGATCAGCAGCAGGCGGCTGCTGGACTGGTCGGCGGCTGTGCCTTGCAGTTTGATAAACTGTGCGCCGGATTCGACCTCGACCCGCAGAGTGCGCTTGGCATCGAAAGCCAGTTTCGCCAGAGGCGTCGGTGCAGGCGCAATGGGCGCGGCACTGCCGGTGGGCGCGTTCCCCATCGGCGGCGCTGGTGCTGTCGATCCCGTTGGTTTCAATACGTCGGCAAGCAGGACTTTGCCGTCCGCCTCTCGCTGCAGGTTCCATGCGCTCACAGTCGTCAGCGTTTTGAGCGAGCCGAGCGGCTGTGGATTGGGGCCGACAATGACCTCCAGACTGCCGGGAATCGGGATGACCTGCGGTCCGGAAGGCAGCGGTTTCGGGGCAGAATCGAGCGGTTTGGTCGCCGCCCCACGTGACTTCATCACCAGTGCGATCACGATGGCCAGAATAATCAGCGCCGCCAGCGCCCATACCCAGACGGGAATACCCTTGTGCTCCGGCGCATCCGAACTTGCGCCAGCGACCGCGCGTTTCGATACCTCCGAATTGGGGGCAGGGGAGGCGTCCGGCCGCGTCGGATTGGGCAGGGCATCGGTGGCGGCAGGGCGGTCCATCGCCGGCTGCCAGGTTGCGCGGGCGAAGGTCGGATAGCGCGGCGACCCCGGCGCATCCGGCAGCGAGGTCAGCTTTTGCGGGAACAGGGCGGTCAGCGAGACGGTGACCGGCTGGGCGCCGGCCTGCAGCCGGAACTCTTTGCGCACGAGCGGCAGGCGAAATCCTCCGGCCTGCAGCGCCTGTGTCAGCTGCGGATTGTCGGCTCCAAAAAGGCTCGCCCGTTCTCCGGTCGGAGACTGACTGGCGTTGCTGTTGGTCAGAAGGAGCACCACAGCACTGTGCGCTTCTTCGGGGGGAATAGACTTCGTGATCGTTTCGTAGAGCACGCGCTCGATGTCGTGGCCGCCCTGACTGCCGGCGTGGGGCGCATAGGGTACACGATTCACGAACTCCGCACGGCTGGCAGGATCGTTCGTCAAAGAGACGGAGGGGCCGACATTCCAGGTGGTCATCTCCCAGGCGATTGGGGTGACACGGTCACCGACGGCCAGCGAGTTGTTCATCAGGCTGAAGGCGACGCGGCGCATTGCGATGGCATGCACCGGATCCTGGCCGAAATGCCCCGTGGAGAAGCCGATATAGAAGTGGTAGCGATCCTTGTCCCAGTTCCCTCCGCTGGCAGCCACTTCCTGGCGCAGCCAGGCGTCCATCTCCGCGCGAGGAACCTGCGTGATACGCGTGTAGTCCTGCGGATTCATCTCCTGCGCTCGCCCCGGAAGAGACGCGCCGCCACAAAACAAGACCGCGAGCAGGGCTGTCCATATCTGGAGCGTGTGCAGGGGGCGAGGCAGTCGCACTTCTGATGTCATGACAGGTCGTTCTCCCTTATACGTGTTACGCCACGCTCATGCACGACGTAGAGGCTTTCGCCTGCAGCGATCAAGCTCAATGGCCGTACGCCCTGCCCCTGCCAGACCGCCTCTTCACCGCCGGAGGAGGGGCTCAGTGCGGAAAGATTACCGCTGCCCATGTCATAAGTCAGCATCAGCAGCCGCGGCTCCTGGTCTGCGGCATCCCTCTGCGCCTCGATCAGTGTACCTGTCACCCACTGCCCGCTGTATCTGCTGCCGCCGATCTCGTATCCTGTGCGCGGATCGAGGGTCGTCACCGTTTCGCCGACGACGGCCAGCAGCCTGGGCGCAGCGAACAGATCCCGGAACGGCCCCGCTCCTCCCGGCGCTTCGCGAACGGCTCGGGCGCGGTCCACCGCATCCAGCCCGGCCAGCAGGCCGCTGCCGGTCAGGCGCACCGTATGCACTCCGTCCTGTGTGCGCCAGACCCGCTGTGCGCCCCCCAGGGGCTCCGTCAGGGACTGCAGCGCTCGGCTCCGGCAGTCCAGCTGCCAGAGCGCACCGTCTTCCCCGATCCAGCAGGCCATGCCGTCGCGCAGCGCCAGCGGCGTGTTCTCCCGAGGAACGGATCCGGGCGGGACCTCTGGGATCTGCTGGCAGTCGAACTGACGCCAGCTCGCGGGCACGGGCGCAAGCCATAAAGCGGCGCGGCCGGACTGGCGGCTCCAGCCGACCCACCAGCCCTCCGCAGCGGCCTGCGCCATCGGAACTCCCAGGCTGAGCGTAAAGAAATCGCCGTTACGGTGCGGAGAGAGACCCGCCAGCAGGAAGTCGTTTTTGGCGGCCAGGATGGCTCCGCCACCGACGAGCGCGACACGCTGGGCAATGGGCAGCTGCGGACTGGGCTGTCCGTCCAGTTTGAGCCAGCTGCGCCACGGTGTTTTCAGGCTCTGCCCCGGCACGGCGGCGAGTGGACCGCCTGCCTCGCCTTCCGGTGCAAGCAGGGCGGTCTCCGCCCAGACATAGAGTCTGCCGTGCGCGACAAAGGCCGCGTGTACGGGAGCCTCGCTGTGCCAGGTGTCCTGGCGCGGCGCTTTGTAGTGAGGGTTCCGCCGATCCCAGACCGCAGGCCAGCGCCACGACTCCGCCCGCCCGGTGCCATCGACGGCTCTGCCCATAGAAACCGGCCAGGTCAGGCCGACACTCCCGCGGCACTCCGGGTCCGGACACTGCTGCGTATCGACCGTCAGCCAGCGCCCGCAGCGCCTGCAGGCCGCCAAAACTTCCCCACGGATGCCACACCAGGAGGATGCGCCGGGTTCAGACGTCGCCAGAATCCGGCGTTCGTCGAAGCAGACGGGGCAGAGCGGACGGTTCTCACGTCCACACCGCACACAAAAATTTCCCTCGGAGCGCAGCGGCTCACCGCACAGACAGATGCTACCGGCTGCGCTCATGCGATTCCTCCTGTCGTATAACGTGCGACCTGCGCCAGGATCAGCGGGCGCTCACGCCATACGATTCCGATACGCTCCAGTTTTGCGACCGTTTCGTTCTCTTTCGCATGGACTGTCCGGCGCGTTTCCAGCGCCTGCATGGTGCGTGCATCGAAACCGTCTCCCCGCAAAGGAGCGGCCACAGACAGCCCCAGGGTCTCTGCAAGCCATGCCAACAGCGGCTTCTGCACTTCCAGGAACACCGCTCCCCACTCTGAGGGGATGTCGGGCAGACCATCCTCATAGCGCAGCCCCAGGAGCGGCAGGAGCGGCTGCAGTCTTTCGGTCAGGAGGGCGCACGCCTCTGCAACAGGTTCGGCTGCGATCCGTGCCGGCAGGTCCTGGAGGGCGAACACACGCTCAGCCAGCGCCGAGACGGCAGGAAGCCTGCATCCAAACGTGCGCTGACTCAGCATTCTGAGCCAATCCGGTTCTGCTGCGGGCTGCGGCGCTGTCGGAGCGTCTGTCGCCTGGTCATGCTCTGAGAGCGTGGGCATGGTCGCGGCGGGCGATGCGGCGGCGCGGACGACCTGCGCGGGCAGGGCGAGCCGGCCCTGAAACCGAAACCCTCGGCGGCGCAGACGGGCGACACGCCCTGTGCCCTGTGCGGAGATCTCTTCGCCGGTAACTTCGTGTTCTGGCAGGACCGGATCGCCCGGCGCAGGCGCGACCCAGGCAACACCCAGCGCCTGCAGGGTTGTTTCGAGCGCCGCCTGAGTCTCCTGCAGGGTCTGTACCGCCAGGACCTCTGCCGGATGCGTGTCTAAAACGCTGCTCTCAGGAGCCCCGGCGCTTCCGCCGGTCAGGAGGGCCTGCGCCGCATCCGCGAAGAGAGCGGGATAGTTGGACAGCCACGCTTCGAGATCGTGTCCGCGCCTCCGCAGATCTTCCAGCGCCGCCGCTTCCTTCAGCACATTTTGAAGAGAGTGGCTGCCCGGCAGCAGTTCGCGGACAAACTTGAGGCGCAGGGTGAGGGGCGCGGACTGCCATGCCTGTTTGTAAACATCCTGCCGCTTTCTCTCCTGAAGAACCTGCGCTTCGGCGTCTGTCACGCGTTTCTCTGCCTCCTGCCGCCCGCTCTCGGCGGTCTCGATGCGCACTTCCAGCGCGCTTAGTCCCTGCACCGACCGCGCTTCCAACGCCTGCACAGCCTGCTGACTCTGCTTTTCCAGATCAGCGATCTGGTTCAGCAGGGCTTCCGCAGTGTCCTGAAGATCCCGCTCCAACTGGCCGAACCGCTTATCTTGTGTATTCAGTCTGCTCCTGACAGCCTCTGCCGCTGCGAGAAGCTGGGTGAGGGCATCCTCCGCTGCGACTGTCATTTCCTGAGCGTCCGCGTCTGGCGGCTGCAGGGCGTCGGCTGCGTTCTCTTCCGGATCGATCATACCGTTTCCACCAGCGCGACCCGCCATTGATCGTAAGTACGGCCATTGATGACGAGCGCTGCGGTTACCCCTTTTTCACGGCTGACGCGCACGTGCAGCGCGCCCTCCTGCATCGTATCCGATGTATTGCGATAAAAACCACGCGCCACCGGGATCGACTGTGCCAGCCCGCTGCCGGTCGCGGAGAGTGTCGCGTCCAGCTCCTGGAACGGTTCGAGCTGAACCAGAAACCGACCAACGCGTGCGACGCTTTCGGGCGGCAGAGGATCGCCCTGCGGCAGCCGCCACTTTTCGACCTGATTCAGTGTCAGGGTCAGGGTCAGCGGAGAGGCCGCGAACAGCGCTTCGTCGCACCAGACCGCGCCCTCCACGACCGCATTCAGACGTTCCGCGATGCGCTCCTCCACGCCTTCCTGCCCCTCCGCCTGCAGGCGCGGGGAGTTCGGAAACGCCTCCTGAAACTGCTGCCGCAGGTAGAACTCGATGTTCGTTCCGCCCACATAGAAGATGTGTTTCACTTTGGAGGGCCGAATCCCCTGCGCCTCGGAGCCGTCCTGCTCCATCTCTTCCCGTAGATTCTGCAGGGGCGCCTGCAGAATGGGTGCGATCAAGTGGTCGCCCACCAGGGACTGCTCCAGATAGATCCCTTCATAGTCCGGCCGATTCGCGAAGATAAAGTGCTCATGATCCCGCACCGCCTGATTGGCGGCGCGGGTCAGGTGATGGGCAGTGACATGGGCAAACGCCTCTTTCATGGTGCGGCAGGAGAGAACCAGTTCGTTCTCACGGCTCCGCTGCTCTTCCGAGGAGAGCGGTGTGGCGGAGATTTCCAGACGCGGGGGAACCGGGCGCCCTTCGGTTTCCAGCAGGGCGGCCGCATCCGTGAGCAGGCGGTAAGTCAGCGCATAGTCCAGGACGTCCCCGCCGAACTCCTGCCGGTCGCTGTCGCCAAAACGCTCTACGGCAGGCAGTGCAGGATTCGCCGCATCCAGATGGAGCGCGTAGGTGTCGCGAATGTCGAGCGTCACCTTTCCCCCGCGCAGACTGACATACCCTACGGCGATATCGGTCGTGCCGCCTCCTGCGTCTATGACCGCGATGGGGGTGCCTTCGCCCAGCGCCAGCAGCTCCTGTGCCCGCCGTTTGGCGATGCCATAAGCCGCGGCGACGGGCTCGTGGACGAAGGTGATCTGCTCCGCCGCGACCCCGCAGCGCTCCAGGGCTGTGGTCAGGGCGAGTTCGTAGCTCCTGCCCTGGGTATCCGCTTCGTTTGCGTCCAGCACGGGCCGCGTCATGATGTAGCGCAGGTTCAGATTTTCGCGGGACAGGGAGGCGGCGGCGGCTTTGAAATAGTCGTCGATACGGACGAAAAGCTCCTCGAAGTAGCGTTCCAGCAGATAGGCGTTCGTCCAGCGCGGGTTCTCCTGAAGATAGGGTTCCGCACCGACACGCAGCAGCGTTTTCAGGCTGCGGATACGGATCTCATCCTGGCCCAGCAGTCCTCGGGGCACCTCCGATCCCCATCGAAAACTGCGCCCGTTTCGGTGCAGCGCCATCTCGGTGGGAAACCGCGCGCTGCCGTTCCGGTCGGTGATGACATCGACGGTTCCCTTCGGCTTGCCTTCCACCAGGCTGTGCCGCCAGCGCACGCGGACACCTGTGTTGCGTGTGCCGAAATCGATCGCGATGACGGCATCCTCGCCCACGTTCCCGGAAATCGATCCTAAGCGCTGGAGGGGGATCGCCTCGGCCTCCGGCCCGGCGAACCACTCGCGATCCGCCCCTTTTGCCAGATGTTCGAGCGGGGCTTCCGCGATCAGTTCGATCTGGCCGTGGGCAAAAACATCCGGCGCTTGTTTGTCGATCGGCAGAGTGAGATTGGTGATACGGTAGCCTGAAGGGACATCCGAAACGAAAACGCGCCCCTGGTCCGCATCGTTCCAGATGCGCAGGTACTGCCTGCGGACGCCGGGCGGAAAGAGCAGGCTGGGGCTGCCGAGAATCCAGAGGTCAGCCGCAATACGCACTAACTCCTCCGCGCGCAGGCGTTTCTGACGCTCGGCGTGGAACTCCCACCAGGGGCTCTGCGGCTCATGGGCGGAGGGATGCAGGCGAGGGCCATCGTCGCTCCACAGCGT
This sequence comes from Chthonomonadaceae bacterium, assembly GCA_043733205.1. Taxonomy (GTDB): domain Bacteria; phylum Armatimonadota; class Chthonomonadetes; order Chthonomonadales; family Chthonomonadaceae; genus JANXLO01. Next base: position 500 of record JAYTGR010000738.1, on the reverse strand, counting down.
CACGAAGCCGCTGATGTTCTCGTCTGGAACATGCCGAAGCGCAAAAGCGGCCGGCTGCTGTCGATCCGCGCGCGCCTCTGCATTCCCGATAAGGCGCAGACCGCGCAGACGTGTCGCATCGACGCGGACCCGAACCGAGTCGCCGCCTGTATTCTGGGCCACGAGAAAAAAAGCGCCGCTCGGCGGCAGAACGACCGCGCCCGTTCCCGGCCTTGTGTCCAGAGAGGAGGACCACTGAATCAGTGCGGTCGTCTGGCCGCACTGCGTACAGAAACGGTCTTCGCCTTCCAGAGAATTTTGGCAAAACGTACAGATAAGCGCAGGCGTCATACTGTCTTTCCAAAAAGGGTGTCAGGAGTGGGATGGCGTATGCTGGACGTGGCCAGCAGCGGAAGCAGAGGGAGCGGCGTGTCCGCAGCACAGGGCAGGGCAAAACAGCACGGCAGGCAGCGCAGGCAGAATCTTCTTAACATGAAAAGATCGCTTTCCAAGGGGAAGTT
>JAYTGR010000737.1:0-3843 GCA_043733205.1 Chthonomonadaceae bacterium | reverse complement strand
GTAAGGACAACGTGGCGCATCAGACCGAAGTGACCCTCGGCCCGGAACGCAATGGCTTCGCAGCGATAACCGAAGGGCTGAAGGCGGACGCGCGCATCGTCAATCTCGGGGGCTACGAGCTCGCGGACGGCGCGAAAGTCAAAGAGGCTGAGAAGAAGAAAGACGCAGCGAAAGAATGAACCTGAGCCGATTCGCAACGGGCCACCTCAAGGCCGTGCTGTTCGTCACCGTGGTGCTCTGTGTCATCGGCGGAATCATGCTGACCTCCTTTCCGGTCGCCATTCTGCCGGATGTGACTTTTCCCCGCATCAAAGTGATCGCGGAGGCCGGGGATCGGCCGTCGCGCATGGTCGAAGCCAGCATCACGCGCCGCCTGGAAGAGGCGGTCGCGACCGTTCCCGGCGTGCATAAAGTGAAATCGACGACCGAACGCGGCGCGACCGAACTGTCGATCGACTTCGACTGGAGCGTCGATATCTCCTCCGCACTGCAGCTGGTGACCGCGAAAGTGGACGAAGTCCGGCCCCTGCTGCCGCTGGATGCCCATGTGACCGTCGAACGCATGAACGCCACCATCTTCCCGATCCTCGGGCTCTCGCTGCATTCGAAAACGCTGTCGCAGTCGCAGCTCTGGACGCTGGCGACCTACACGGTCCGGCCGCGTCTGGCACGGGCTCCCGGAGTCGCGCGCACCGTTGTTCAGGGCGGGCGGGTGCCGGAGATCGCCGTCGAGATCCTGCCGCAGCAGCTGGTCGCCTACCACCTCTCGCTGACGGATGTCGAAACGGCGATCACGCAGTCCAACGTCGTGCGCGCGGTCGGCCGCCTCGACCGGCAGTTTCAGACTTATTCCGTCGTCGTTTCCGGAGAGAAGACAGACCCGCAGCGACTCGGCGATGTGGTCGTGATGCAGCGCAACGGCGTCCCCGTCTTCCTGCGCCAGGTCGCGACGATAGGCACCTCCAATCAGGACAACACGACGATCGTTACGGCGGACGGCGCAGAGTCCGTGCTGATCAATATCCTGCGTCAGCCGGATGCCAACACGGTCGCAGTCGTTGCCGCAGTGATGTCCGAGGTCGGTTCGATCCGCAAAATTCTGCCGCCCGGCACCGAGATCGGTGTTTTCTACGATCAGTCCGTGCTGGTTGGGGAGGCGGTCGGCAGCGTGCGCGACGCCGTTCTGATCGGAGCCGGACTGGCGGTCGTAGTGCTGATGCTCTTTCTCGGCAATCTGCGGGCCACCCTCGTCACTGCCGTCATCATTCCCGCCACGGTGCTGATTACCTTCCTCCTAATGCGTCTGGCTGGCCTGTCGCTGAACCTCATGACGCTGGGCGCGCTGGCCATCGGGATCGGACTGGTTATCGACGACGCGATCGTCGTAGTGGAGAACGTGTTCCGGCATCTTTCGGAGGGGGAGACGCGCATTGCCGCCGTGCAGCAGGCGGCGCATGAGATCGCCGCACCGATGATCTCGTCCACTATGACGACGGTCGTGGTTTTCATGCCGCTCGTGCTGCTCTCGGGGGTTGCAGGCGCCTTCTTTACCGCGCTGGCCGTCACGCTCTGCATCGCGCTCATGGTCTCGCTGGTGCTGGCGCTGCTGGTCAGTCCAAGCCTCTGCGCGGCCTTTCTGCAGATCAAACCTGGCCAGAAAGAGCATGGCAGGCTGTTCGAGAAGTTCCTCAGCCTCTACGAATGGGTGCTGCGCCGCAGTCTGCGAATGCGCTGGCTGCTGGTTCCTGCAGTCATCGCGATCCTCGGCCTGACATTCTGGTTCGGCTCACAGCTGAAGACCGGGTTTATGCCTACCATGGACGAAGGGGCGTTCATTCTGGACTACCTGACGCCGCCGGGAACGACACTGACCGAAAGCGACCGTCTGCTGCGCAGGATCGAAACCGTCCTGAAAGAGACACCCGAGGTGGCTGGCTACTCGCGCCGCACAGGTACGGAACTCGGCTTCGCCATCACGGAGCCGAACCGGGGCGACTTCGCGGTGATTCTCAAGCCAAATCGTAAACGTGGAATCGAAGAGGTCATCGCCGATGTTCGCAAGCGTGTTGCGGACGATGCTCCGGGCGTGGACGTAGATTTTTCGCAGATTCTGCAGGATCTGATCGGCGATCTGGCCGGAGCGACCAATCCGGTGGAGATCAAACTGTTCGGGGAGAATCGTCAGCAGGTCGAAGATCTGGCGAAGGGCCTCAAAGAGAAACTCGATAAGATCAAAGGCACGGCGGACAGCAAGTCGGGCGTGATCGAAGCCGGACCTGAACTGGTGATCCAGGTCGATGCGCTTCGGGCGGGGCGGGCCGGTATGACGCCCGACATGGTGGCCGATCAGACGAATGCCGCGCTCTTTGGAGACGTCGTGACCCAACTGCTGCAGGGAGAACGGCAGATCGGCGTGCGTGTCCGCTACCCCGCTGCCTACCGTTCTGAACTCTCTCAGATCGAGACGCTGCCTCTGCGCTCTCCCAACGGCTTTGCGCTGCCGCTCTCGGCGGTGGCGCGAATCGAGAGTGTGCCCGGTACGACGGAGATTCACCGGGAAGATCAGCGGCGGGTCGTCTCGGTCACGGCCGCACTCTCCGGACGCGATCTCGGCAGCGTCATGCGCGATGTCCAGGCACTGCTCAAAAAGACGCCGATGCCGCCCGGAGTGATCCCTGTTCTCGGCGGGCAGTTCGAAAGCCAGAACGAGTCGTTTCGGAATATTGCCGTGGTGCTCGGCCTCGCCGTCGTGCTGGTCTACAGCGTCATGATGTTCCAGTTCCGGGCCTTTACTGCGCCGACAGTGATCGTGCTCATCATGCCGCTCTCGCTCTTCGGAGTCACGTTCGGGCTGTGGGTGACAGGTACACCGCTCAACGTCTCCTCCCTCATGGGGGGTGTCATGCTGGCCGGGATCGTGGTCAAGAACGGGATTCTGCTGCTCGATCAGGCGCAGAAAATGGAGGACGAAGGCAGGACGGTCGAAGAGGCCGTGATCCATGCTGGACGCGTGCGGCTGCGCCCTATCCTGATGACCACTCTGACCGCACTGCTCGGGCTTGTCCCGCTCGCACTTGGCATCGGGGCCGGTGCGGAGATGCAGCAGCCGCTCGCCATCGCCGTTATCGGCGGCCTCAGTTTCTCCACGCTCTTCACCCTGCTGTTCGCTCCGACCCTCTACGTCATGATGCGTCACCTGCAGCATCGCCATCCCCACCACGAATAGTCGCGTTTAATACCTAATCAAAGTTCAGAAACTTGACCTTGACGACGGGTTTTTGTATAATAGAGACAACGTAACACCCTGTTAGAACGGAGGTTTCACTCATGAACCTTATTCTTGACTTGACGCCATCAGAAGAAGCTCAGATTTTTGCTGCCGCGAAAGAAATCGGCCTTGCCCCGGCTGATTTGGTGAAGAAATTGGTCAAAGAGCACTTGCCTGCTGTCTCCACCGCACAGGACGATGATCTTGACGCCAAACTCCACAAAGGGCAGGAGCAGGACGGCACAAAACTCGACCCTAACGTTTCTACGCAAGCCCTATTTGCACAATGGGCAGAAGAAGATGCTCAGTTGACGGAGGAAAAGCGAGCCGAGAACGAGCGCATCTATACTGAGATTGAGAAGAACGGCATTCTCAGGGTCCAGGTCTGACTTATGGCGCGTATTATTGTTCTGGACTCTTTTCCCTTGAGTACCATCGGCAAAAACAGGAGCACTCCTCCTTCTGTGACAGATCGATGCAGACAATGGATAATGGACTGTATTGCGGCTGGGAATTCGGTTCGTGTTCCTGCCATCATCTACTATGAGACCTTGCGGGAGTTAGAGCGGCTGAAT
>JAYTGR010000736.1:0-1222 GCA_043733205.1 Chthonomonadaceae bacterium | reverse complement strand
CCGCCCGTCGTCTTTCTGTAAACATAACACAGCATGAAGACTATAACCACCGAACGGCTCATCATTCGCCGCCCGAGGGAGGCCGACTTACACGACTTCTTGGCCTACCGGAATGACCCGGAGAGACTGAGACTTCAGCCGGTCAGCCCGATGACGGACGGGGAGGCTGCGCGCTTCCTTGCCAAGCAGACAGCGCTCGAACTCGGCGACGAAGGCGGCTGGGTCATGTTCGCCTTGGAGATGAAGGATGGGGGCCGGATGATCGGCGAGGTCGGCCTTTATGCCGAGGCACGGCCGACAAGCCTGGGCAACATCGGGTGGTCCATCCACCCAGAGTATCAGAGGCAGGGCTACGCGACCGAAGCGGCGCCCTTTTTGCTCACCTACGCTTTCGAGGAACTTGATCTGCACCGCGTCACCTCAGACTGCGATGCGTCCAACGCGGCTTCGGCGCGGATCGCGGAGCGTCTCGGGATGCGCCGGGAAGGGCATTACCGGCAGGCCGCGCTCAGAGGAGGCATCTGGTGTGACACCTACTAGTATGCCCTTCTGCGTGATGAGTGGCTTGCGCGCTAGGCCGCACCCTACGTCTCCGCCCCCAGAGGCGTTTGAGCAGTTCCAATCGCTCTTGCGATAGGCTCACGCCCGCCTACCAGTGCATCCTCATCCGCGCCTGGTACTCTATAAGCCTCTCCGGGAGGAGCGGCCCACGCAACTTTTTCCAACGCCCCGTGTCTGATAAGGTGGGCAGGCCGGCATTAGTCGGCGCATCTATACTCCCGGCGGGAACATCCCCGCGGGATAACGCAGGCCGTCCGGCTTACGGAGCAGCCGAGAGGAACAAGGAGAAATGAAAGAATGATACGGAGAAGGATGAGCACCATAGTCGTTGCCGCCGGCGCGATCATGGGCTGCGCGATTATGTTCTATCACGCCGGTCACTATGCCTATGGCTGGCTGCTCGGCGGGATCGCGGTCGGAGTCTTTGTGGGCAGCGCGATTCTGATCGTCTGCCGCCGCCTGAGATGACAGCACCGCAGGACACGGCCTGACTCGTGAAACCAGCGTGAGAGAGCGCCGGGAGAGGTGTGTCGCCATGCAGATCGCTGACGCGCAGCGGGAAACGCGGACCCGCTATGTGGGCGGCTTTTACGGGCAGCTCGTTTCGGGCCTGCTGTGGCTCCTGTCCGCCGCCCTGGCGGTCTGGGTCAGCCCGCGGGCG
>JAYTGR010000735.1:0-3845 GCA_043733205.1 Chthonomonadaceae bacterium | reverse complement strand
CAGCCCCCCTGGATATGAAGTCCCGTCGCCGTATGGCTGTGAAGGGGCGTCATATCCAGGGGGGCTGATTACAGACTACGATTACAGTTTGGGCGGCTGGAATGCGGCCAGTTCGGAGAGTGTCGCAGGCGGAGTGAGTCGGCCGTCCGCGATCATCCCGGACAGCTTCTTTACATTTTCGAGTACGGCGGGCGGAACGTCCTGTTTGGTGTATTTCATCTCGGAAAGCCCAATACCGCCCTGTTTCAGGTCATAGAGCTGTGCTCCGGGAGTAAACTGCCCCTCTTTTGCCTTCTTTACCGTATCGTAAACAGCGGTATCGAGGTGCTTCACCATGCTGGTCAGAACGCTGCCTGGAGCCTCGTCGTCCTGGTCGCGGTCGACGCCGATGGCGTAAAATCCCTTCCCCTTCTCCTTCGCGGCTCGGATCACGCCGAGACCGGCTTTGCCCGCCGCCTGAAATATGATGTCGACGCCGTTACCGAAGAGCTGGTTCGCCTGACTCGTGGCTTTACTGATGTCGTTCCAGTCACCGGTGTAGGATGCAAGCACCTGCGTATTGGGATCGAAACCCGCTGCTTTTGCACCCGCTTTGTAACCCGCTTCAAACTTCTCGATCAGTGGAATCTGCATCCCGCCGACAAAACCTATCTTTTTTGTCCTGCTGACGGCAGCGGCGACATAACCCGCCAGGAACGATCCCTGCTCTTCCTTGAATTTCAGGGAGACGCAGTTGACCGCTCCGGCAGGCGCATTGCCATCGATAATCGCGAATTTGACGTCTGGAGACTCGGCCGCGACCTGCTTCAGCGCGTCCTCCATGGCGAACCCGACGGCGATAACGACGTCGTAACCCTGAGTGGCGAAGGTGCGCAGGTTGGAGGTATAGTCTGCGGCGGACTTGGTTTCGACATACTTTACGTCGTCCGTGCCGAGCCCCAGATCTTTTTGCGCCTTTTGCAGACCGGCCCAGGCCGCCGCATTGAACGACTTGTCGTCCACGCCGCCGACATCGAGCACCAGCGCGGCCCGGAAACGTTTGCCGGGTGTTACAGGAGGCTTCGTACCGTCCGCCGTTTTGGGCGTCGTTTCACCGGTGCCTGATTCCTGCTTGGGGCCGGGACAGCCTGTCAGTCCCACGACCGCCAGCAGGCCCACTAAACAGACCGCTCTTCGGGTTATCGTTCGCATGCCTCTCCCTTCGTCACCGCAGATACCTCCCCAACCCCTCCTTCATAAGGAGGGGCTTCCAGAAAACTCCCTCCCCTTAAGAAATGCTTTGCGCGGAAGCGAAGCATTTGAGGTGTCCGAAGGGGTTCCTTGTAAGGGGCAGGGCCAGGGTGGGGTGTCACCGCATTTTGTGAATGGCTTCGCCTTTGACGTCGAGAGCCGCTTCGCCCATCGCTTCGGAAAGCGTCGGATGGGCGTGGATCGTCGTCATCAGCTCTTCGATGGTCGCTTCCAGCTTAATCGCGATGACCGCCTCGTGGATCATTTCGGTGGCGTAGGGGCCGACGATGTGGACGCCCAGAACCTCTCCGTATTTGCGCTCCGTAATGATCTTGACCATGCCTTCCTGCTCGTTCAGCGCCATGGCGCGGCCGAGCGGGCGGAACGGGAAGCGGCCTGTCATCACGTCGTAGCCCTGCGCCCGCGCTTCGTCCTCGGTCAGGCCGACGGAGGCCAGCTCCGGCGAGGTGTAGATGGGGGCGGGAACCGCGCGGTAGTCCATCTTGACCTTATGTCCCATCGCGTTTTCCGAAGCGACGATTCCCATGTGGGAGCCGAGATGGGCCAGCAGCATCCTGCCCGTGATGTCTCCGATGGCGTAGATGTTCGGCACCGTCGTCTGCAGGTAGTCGTTGACGACGACGCCGCGTTTCGTCATCGGACCTTCCGCCACGACCTGAACGCCGACTTTCTCCAGGTTGAGCCCTTCGGTAAGAGGCTTGCGGCCGGCTCCGACAAGAACCACGTCCACTTCGATGGTCTTGGTCTCCTGCTCGCCCTGGATGGTGACGATCCGGACGCCGTCTTTCTGCTCTACGCCGGTGACCTTCGAGCTGAGATGGAAGCGAATCCCCTGTTTTTTAAGACTTTTGCGCAGTTCGGCGGCCACTTCCTTATCGCCCGTCGGCAGGATCTCCGCAGCGATCTCGACCAGATCGACCTCCGCGCCGAGGCTGCGGAACACGTAGGCGAACTCCAGGCCGACCGCGCCCGCGCCGATGATGACCATGCGCTTCGGGCACTCTTTCGCGTAGACAGCTTCATCGCTCGTCCAGATGCCGTTGCTGCTCGCGCCGCGCGCGTCGGCAGGATCTTTTGCCAGACCGGGAACGGGCGGCATGATGGGAACGGATCCGGTGGCGAGAACGATATTCTTCGTTGTGATGCGTTCCGTCCTGCCATCCGCGCTCACGACCTCGACCGTGTTGGCATCGACCAGCGAGGCCGTGCCGACGACGGCGCGGATATGATTGCTTTTCAGCAGGGCGGAGACGCCGCCGCGCAGCGTGGTGACGACCTTGGTCTTGCGCTCCATCATCTTGGCGAAGTCGAACCCGATCTCGCCGCTGATAGTCACGCCCATCACGCCGGCGGTCTGCACGTGGTGCAGGCGCTCCGTGCTGGCGATGAGGGTCTTGGTGGGGATGCATCCCCAGTTGAGGCAGGTTCCGCCCCATTCGGTGGCTTCGCGCTCGATACAGACGGTGCGTGCGCCGAGCTGCGCGGCGCGAATGGCGCAGACGTAGCCGCCGGGGCCGGAACCGATAACGACGATATCGGCGTCAAATTCTCCCGTGGGGGACATGTGTGGTTGCTCCTCTGGCTGGATAGACAGCAGACGGTCGACAATCTCATTGACCTGCCGTTCGTCCGGAATTTCTTCACTTATTATAATACGATGGGGCGTATCGGGAAGTATCTCGATGGGAGGCGGTTCGGCGACCACCTGGCTCAGCTCGCCCGTGGTATCTGCGGGGTGTGCGTCTTTGGCGGGGCGATTGGCGCGTTTTTTCTCGGTCACGCGAAAGCCTCCTGGCATTTCTATCCACAATTAGGAAGATGTGTCGGGGTAGGGGGAAAGGCCGGCGGCTGCCGTGAATTCTTCTCCACTCGACCGTGGTTCAACGCTAAGTATAGCATAAGCGACAGCGGCCCGTCAACGCATATAAAGTGCGGCATCTGCCACGGCACATCCGTCTGCACCCAATGTGATGACAACGGCTTTGACGCCCTTGGCCAGCAGGAGGGCTGCCATCCGCTCCCAGTCTATCTGCTCGCTGTACTCACAGCCGACGAGAGCCGCCGCCGCCTATTCGTTCGGCGTCAGAACATCGATCTGAGCAAGGTTACTGTCGCACCGAGACGGGCGGCCGCGGCCGCCTGATTGGCACCCTTGCCCCCTGGAATCTGCCGGAACGCTTCGCCCAGGACAGTCTCACCAGGGACAGGAATACGCTCGGAACGCACTACCAGATCCATGTTCGCACTGCCGATGACGACGATGCGAGCGCTCATGCCGTTCCGCTCTTCTCAGCTTGCAGCGCCTTTCCGCGCTCTGCTTTCACCTGGCGCAGGGCCTCCGCCAGGCGGTGCAGTGCGTCCTGCGCCCGTTTCACCTCCTGCGGCGGCGCTGTTTCGCTGCCATAGTAGTACCGGTTGTGCATCTCGGTCAGTTCGGTAAGAGCGGTCCTGAGTTCGGAAGCGGCCACGCGTGCCGTGACCATCGCACCGAACTCGACGGCGGTCATGTTCGAAGCGCGGATCAGGCCCTTACGGGCGAGCTGCCTGACGGCCGCGCTGTAGGCATTGTGGATCGCGATATTGCCGGGCGGGCG
>JAYTGR010000734.1:0-1223 GCA_043733205.1 Chthonomonadaceae bacterium | reverse complement strand
GCATGGACCAGATGGCCGGTGAGAAGCCTGTTCTCGAAAAACCGACGGTGCGATCCTTAAACCGTCTGAGCATGGGCATCTGGTTTTCAGCTCTGTGCGTACTCTGGATCATGTCCGATTTTCTGTTTCCAGACGTGCGGCTCGTTTATCCACGCTTCGGCTTCTGCGCCTATGCGCTTCTTCATGGGTGCGTTACGCTGCCCGACATCCTGCTGCAGATCGTCTGCCTGGCGCTGCTCGGCGCAGCTGTCGTCCGAACAGTGTGGAGGCGGGGCCGGCTCGCAGTCGTCGGCGGATCTGCCCTGTGTCTCTATCTATTGTGGGGGCTGTGTTCCGTTCTGTACGACTATCGTTATCGCACGGAGCTTCTGCCTCTCTCCAGCACGGTCACAGGAGCTGCGATCTGCGGGGTCGCCTGTTTCCTGCTGCTGAGAGAGCATGTCCGGGTACTGTACAGCCTGTTGATCGCAGCGATGACGGTGCATGGACTCTACGCGATCTCTCTCTATTTTACGGAGAGAACCAGCCAGTACTTCTACTCGGGAACCGTGCATAGGGCAGGCGGGCTGTTTCATTCGCCTACGCTGCTCTACCCCCTGCTCCTCTGCGTGATTCCTCTGGCTTTCGGTCAGGGTATGGTCAGCAGGTCTCTCTGGCAAAAGATAGGGTGCTTTGCAGCCTCCTGCGTGATGTTTGTCGCTCTTTTCCTGACCTGTTATCGCGGCGGCATGCTGGGGCTGCTGGCTGGACTCTCCGCCCTATGTTTCGTGTTTCGCCGCGATCGGCTCTGGCAGAGGGCGGCGCTGATCGTCCTGCCCGTGGCGCTGCTTTGTACCGTGCTGACGTTCCGCGTTCGCGTCGATGGGCCGCGTAATGCGGCCTCCTCTGCGCGCTCCATCGGCGGGCGCTTCCAGCTTTTCAAGATCGGGGTGAGGATGTATTTGCAAAGCCCGGTTGTGGGACATGGGACAGGCTCCGTACGCCTCTACCGGCCAGGAGATCCTGTCGCCAGCGCCTATCAGCGCTCCTGGTTCTGTCCGCATCCACACAACCAGCTTCTGCTGTGGATGATAGAAATGGGAGTTTTCGGCGCACTCTTCTGGCTGGGGATGCATCTACAGATCGGTGCAGGTCTGCTGTATGGGAGATCGGACCCGTGGAGAGCGATAGGGGCCTCTTCTCTGCTGGCCCTGTCCGTCTCCTGGCTGACGGATGTGTCTGTA
>JAYTGR010000733.1:0-3850 GCA_043733205.1 Chthonomonadaceae bacterium | reverse complement strand
TCAGCGCCAGCGCCAGCTGCGCGGTCAGCAGCCCATAACGGGCATCGACCGCGTAGCGGCGGCCATGCGTCTCCAGCGCCAGATAACGCTCATGCTGTGCCAGCTGCGCCAGCACTGGAGAGAGGGAGCCTCCGCCCTGCGCCGCGATCTGTTTACCCAGCAGCTCCATCACCAGCGGTGTCAGGATATGGATCCCAAAGAAGCAGAGGTAGTGCCCCGCCCGCAGCCCCGGCACCAGCAGAGTCTGCTCCGCCTCGGTCGGCGTCGGCTTCTCCAGCACACTCTCGATCGCGTACAGATCCTGCGTCCCCCGCACCCGCTGTCCGCCGACCGCGCCAAAGTAGGGCAGATGGCTCTCTCGTGTTGCCTGTACGCCCGAAACAGCACAGGACTGGCTTACTGCTCTCTCGACCAGCTGCTGTGCGCAGCTCTGCGCAGTATCGTTCAGATAGATATGATCGCCGACCATGTGCAGAAACGGTTCGCCCGCCACAAAGTCCCGCGCGCAGTAGAGCGCGTGACCGTAGCCCCGCGCCTCCTCCTGCGGCACAAACTGCAGCCGATCCGCATGCTCCCCTGCCGCGTTCCGATACGCCCCCTCGTCTCCCGGACAGACAACTACACAGATATTTTCGACGCCCGCCCGCAGCGCCTCCTCGACAATGATGCCCAGGACCGACTTCTGATCCCCATCCCGGTCGATCAGCGTCTGCAGCGGCAGCGTCCGCTGATTGCGCCCCGCCGCCGTAATCACCGCCTTCGTTATCTTCACCGATCTCCCCCTCGCCTTACCGACTGAACAAGTTAACAGAAGTATACCCCGGTCGATTTTCGATTCGCTGCTCCTGGCAGCCAATCACCCCTGCCGTTCCAGTACGGTGCGCAGCCGCTTCAGAGTTCTCTCTTTGCCAAGCGCCCAGAGTGTCTCGAACAGGCCGGGGCCGACGGTGCGGCCGGTGACGGCGACGCGGGTCGGATGGATGACCTCCGCGAACTTGATGCCCAACTCCTCCGCGAGGGCGTGACTAACAGCTTCGAGGGCTTCGGCGGTCCAGACCGGCAGGGCCTCGAACGCCTCTATCTCTTTCTCCAACAGCAGTTTCAGGTGCATGACGCCGAACCATTTCGCGACGGCTTTCGGGTCGTAGCCGGTGGGGAAGTCGAGATCCTCGAAGAAGAATCCGACCAGACCCACGACCTCGCTCAGCACCTTCATCCGCTCCTGCTCCAGGGGGATGATGCGGCGGGCATAGTCCAGCCACTCGACACGGTAGGCAAGTTTTGCCTCGTCGGTGGCATCTGATTCAGGTGCTGGTGGGATCAGTCCTGCCTTGCGCAGATAGGGCAGGCAGAGGCCGATGATGCGCCCTGGCTCGCTGGCGCGGATGTATTGGCCGTTCATCCAGTTCAGCTTGTCATAGTCGAAGACAGCGGGACTGTCCGACATTCCGGCGATCGAAAAACGCTCGATCAGCTCGGGAACGGTGAACAGTTCGCGGTTCTCATCGCCCGCCGACCAGCCCAGCAGCACCAGGAAGTTCAGCAGCGCCTCCGGCAGATAGCCCTGCTCCATAAACCAGCTGAACTGAGTGGCGCCATGCCGCTTGCTGAGCTTCTTCTTGTCCGGTCCGACGATCAGCGGGGGATGGACGAACTTCGGCGCGGGATAGCCCAGCGCCACGAACACCTGCACCAGCTTCGGCGCAGAGGAGAGCCAGTCGTCGCCTCGGATGATATGGGTGATGCCCATGTGGTGATCGTCTACGGCAGCGGCGAAGAAATAGGTCGGGAAGCCGTCCGACTTGATCAGCACCTGATCGTCCTGCAGGCGGTTCTCGTAGGTGATATCGCCGCGAATCTCGTCGTGCAGCACCGTCACACCTTCCAGCGGCATGGCGAGACGCACGACCGAAGGCGCACTCTCCGCCTCGTGCCGCGCCCGGTCTTCCGGGCTGAGGAAACGGCAACGGCGGTCGTAGCCTGTCGGCAGACTGCGCTCCTGCTGCGCCTTGCGCATCTCGTCCAGGCGCTCCCGGGTGCAGTAGCAGCGGTAGGCGGAGCCGTCGGCGATCAGACGCTCGATCTCGGACTGATAGAGCGGCAGCCGCTGACTCTGCACGTACGGGCCGACCGACCCGCCTGAGACCCACCACTCGTCGGGCAGGATGCCCAGAAAGCGCAGACTGGCCTCGATGTCGTAGATGCCTTCCGGTACATAGCGCTCCGGGGAGCGGTCGGTATCTTCCAGGCGTGCGATAAACTTCCCGCCCTCTTTGCGGGCGAGCAGCCAGTCATAGATCGCGGTGCGCAGGTTGCCGACGTGGGGAGAACCGGTCGGCGAGGGGGCGTAGCGGACACGAACAGACATGAGAAAAACTCCGGGCAGGACATATGAAATTGCCGGGTACAGAAGGCTGTACCCGGCAGAGAGAGGAACGAATAACGTCGGCTACTTGACCAGGTATTTGCGCTTGCTCTTATCGAAGCCCTGCGTGAGCTTCTTGGCATCGTAGACCCAGGCGCCGCCGCGCTGGAAGTAGCAGTGGTATTCCGAGAGCAGGGAGGCGGTCAGACGCCGCGTGACGCGCCGCACGATGTTGATCTCCGTGTGCAGCGTCAGGTACTCGATGCCCTTACGGTAGTGCTCCATGATCTCGCGCATGATCTCGAACGTCGCCAGGCTTTCCGCCTCGGCCCGCTCCTGCAGCGCCAGCAGTTCGTTGACACGGTTACGGCTGATGAACATGGTCGGCTCGCTCTCATCGTTGTACGTGATGACGTAGCGGTCCAGCGCCTGTCGCTCCAGCGTGAAGGTCGCACCGGAGTCGATCGGGATCGACTGGAACCAGTCCAGTAGGCCATAGAGCAGACGGGTCTCGTTGTTGACCCAAACACGCGCCTTCTGGCCGCCGGGCAGAACGAACTCCGTCTCCAGAATGGTCGGCTCCGCCGGGAAGAAACCGGACGGGAACTGACACAGGGGCAGCGTGCCGATCTGTTTGTGGTGGTACTTGATCACCGCGCGGGCATTGGACGGCGGGTTGGGATCGGCGGAGGGCACCGGCTCTTCGTCCAGCACATCCTGCACCAGCGGATTGAGCATCTCGCGGTCCAGGCCGCCCTCGAATCCGTCCTCCAGCAGCTGATCGACCGGGTTGCCTTCCAGATCGAGGAAGTTGTACTCCGGAATGTCGAGCAGGCCGGGCACCGTGAAGACATAGCCGGGCAGGGTGCCCTGCGGGCGGTAGCGGTCGCCGCCTACCCAGAGCACACGCTCGTCCGCCTTCAGAATGTCGGTGACCGCAATCAGGTCTTCCGTGTAAGTGCGGTAGTCCGGTGTGACTTCGAACAGGTCTTCCAGCAGGCGCGAGGCGCGGACCGAATCTTCGCTGTCCAGCACGTTCTCGACCAGCTGCTCGGTCTCGGCTTCGCCCAGAACCAGGGGCTGCGCCGCTTCCTGGGCATCGGTCTCGGCGGTGTCGCTGACCTCCTGCTCGGCCAGCACCGGGAAATGCGCGACGAAGGCTTCGACCTGCTTCGGTCCGGCCCACGTGCCATCGGAGAGGGGCTCGGCTCCGCTCTCCAGGAAGAGGGCACTGTAGAAGGCGCGGGGATCGAAGTTTTCCGGATCTTTGCGCCAGACGAGGAACTGAAGCGCCTTCGTCTTGAGCGGCCGGCCAATGGCGTCGAGCAGTGCGGCGATGGTCTCCGGCTTGTGCGCGTCCAGTCCGGCCTTGTCGGCGGCCGTGATATAGGGGAACACATCGGCGTCGTCGAGGAAGTTGTCGAACAGAACTTCGTCCTCTTTCGTGTACTCGGTGATCAGCAGCCAGTCGGACGGCGCGACATA
>JAYTGR010000732.1:0-3851 GCA_043733205.1 Chthonomonadaceae bacterium | reverse complement strand
TCCCTCGTGAGATACCTATCTTCCTCAAACCTGCGCCTGCTTCTGTGACAGGATCGAGCGCACAAAGGCAATAGAGCGTAGGGGCACCCCTTCCCGTGCCGGGAAGGGGCCGGGGGTTAGGTCGCCCGGTTAAGCGCGGAGGAACCTGTTCCCGTATTGTTTTGAGCGGCCTTGGGTCTTTCCCGTCAAGGCACGATTAGCATTCAAGTACTGTCTGTGTTGCAGGAGAGGAACGGGTATACTGTATCGTTCCAGCGAGCGCAGAGGCTGGGCGGTTTGGACCGGAACCGGCGAACACTATTGAGCAAAGGATTACGAGCATCTCATGGCAGTAACCATCGTCAGGGAATCTCCTGACACCGTCGATGCCATTCACTTGATTGCAGAGCTGGATGCCCTTCTCCGAAGTCTCTATCCTCCGCAGAGTCGCAACGGGTTCAGCGTCGAGAAACTGCTTGCCGAGGACGTGGCTTTTTTCCTGCTGCGTATCGACGGAACGCCTGCCTGCTGCGGCGGCATTCTGTTGGTGGGCGGCGCCTATGGGGAGATCAAGCGGATGTATGTGCGGCCCGAATTTCGCGGATTAGGGTTCGCAAAGCGAATGCTCGATCATCTGATAGATTATGCCCGTGCGCATCACCTCTCCGTGCTGCGCCTGGAAACCGGGATTCACCAGCGCGAGGCAATCGGGCTTTACGAGCGGCAGGGCTTCTGCCGTATTCCGCCGTTCGGTCCCTATAGCGACGATCCGCTCTGTCTATGTTACGAGAAGCAGCTTACAAACTGACGGCAGACGCGGGACCGCGCCTCGAACGGAGAGTATACAATATCTGCACATTACTGGGGCAGGGGCGCGGCCTCCGCGTGCTGGAAAACCGAGGGGACCGTGAAACGCTCCTCCCTGACGGACGGAAGCACCTGGGGCAGCGCTTTTGAAACCCCCGGCGCCTGGGTTCCGCGCCTCGTCGTGCGCAGGGAGATCGAAGACGTGCCTAACGAGGCCCCAATGGACGGAACCGTCATCACCTATACCCTTCAGTCTTTCGATACGGACGCTGTTCCTGGAGAACGCTTTGCCTGGCAGCATCCTCCGGCAGGAACGGATATCACCGATTACCGATTTCTGAGCGCACCCAGCCTGCCTCTGGTCTACCGCTTTAGTGACCGCCTGCCCGTAGACACCGAAAGCCGTCTGCAGTTCGAAGCAAAGCAGCAGGCATTGTTTCGAGAGCTCCGTGAACATCCGTACGCCGCACCGCTGCCGTAATCGAAGGCAGTCCTATTTGCCGCGAGGAGACAGGCCGTGCTATACTAAAGCATTCGCAAAACGCTTGTGCATGTGGTTAGAGGAACGGAAACGATGTCGATCGAGGTCTTGAATTTGCCGAGTGTCGAAGCTGTTGACCCTGGGCCGGAGCGCGCCCCCGGCTACCATATCATGACGTGGGGCTGCCAGATGAACGAGGAGGACTCCGAACAGATGAGCCTCTATCTGGAAGGTATGGGCTACCGTGCTGTCGCAACGGCGGCAGAGGCGGAGGTCGTGCTGCTCAACACCTGCTCGGTGCGCGCCAAGCCGGAAGAGAAGGTCTGGAGCGAACTCGGACACCTCAAGGAACTCAAACGGGACCGCCCGGACATGGTCATCGGCATCTGCGGCTGTATGGCGCAGGTCGAGAGCGCCGCCATCAAACGCCGCGCGCCCTTCGTGGATATGGTAGTGGGAACCGGCAGCATCGCCTCCCTGCCTGCTCTCATTCGGCAGGCGAAAGGGGAGGATACGGCAGAGGCCACGGCGGACCGGCAGGCGCAGCGCGAATACCGCAATCTGATCCCGCTGACGCTGCTGCCCGCGAAATCGCAGCCGCACAACACCACTCTGACCGCGCTGGATCTGCCCGAACGCAGGGGCGCAATCGTCTCCGATGTGCCGCTGCGTGTCGTGGAGCGCAAGCCGAAACTGAAAGCGCATGTCCCGATTATGTACGGCTGCGACAAGTTCTGCACGTTCTGCATCGTGCCGCTCACGCGCGGCCGGGAACGCAGCCGCCCGACGCAGGAGATCCTGGCGGAGATCGAAGGGCTGGCGCGGGGCGGAACCCGCGAGGTCACGCTGCTGGGTCAGACTGTCAACTCCTACGGCAAGAACATGCCGGAAGGGCGGGTTCCGTTCTGCGACCTGCTGACCGACATCGACGCCATTCGCGGCATCCAGCGTATCCGCTTCACCTCGCCCTATCCCCGCGACTTCACCGACGATCTGATCGACGCCATCGGACGGCTCCCTGCGGTCTGCGAACATGTCCATCTGCCGCTGCAAGTTGCGGACGATGCCCTGCTGGCCGATATGCACCGGGGCTACACGGTCGCGCGCTATCGGGAGATCGTCGCGAAACTGCGAGAGCGCGTGCCCGGTATCTCCATAACCACCGACATCATGCTGGGCTACCCGGGTGAAACCGACGCGCAGTATGAGAACACCATGCAGTTCGTAAGAGATACCCGATTCGACTCCGCCTTTATGTTCGCCTACAGCCCGCGCCCGAACACCAAAGCCGCTGTCCTGGAGAATCAGGTGCCGCACGCCGTCAAGATCGCCCGTCTGAGCGCGCTGATCGCGCTGCAGAACGGCATCACGGTCGAGATCAATCGGTCGCAGATTGGGCAGACATTCGAGATCCTGGTCGAAGGCCGCAGCCAGCGTGACCCCAGCAGACTGACCGGCTACACCCGCACCCTCAAGACCGTCAACTTCACGGTTCCGGCAGGCGGCACACGTTCTGCAGAATCTCTGGTGGGTAAACTCGTCCCAGTGCGTGTGACCGAAGCCCAGCTGACCGGCTTCACCGGCGAACTCGCCGAGGTCACCCCTCTTTAGGACAGGGCAACTCGGCCCGTGTCTCTCCCTGACATGCAATCAGCAGCCTCAGCGCACCCAATGCAGAGCAGCATATCCCCAGAGCATCAGGATACTCACGAGGATCGTCAGCAGGGTCGTCGGCACGCCGGCCTTGAGGAAGGCCCAGAACGAGAGTGCGCATCGGTCTTTCGCTTTCTGTACGACAATGAGGTTCGCCACACTTCCAACCAGGGTCAAGTTGCCTGCCAGAGTGCTCGAAGCGGCCAGGGCAAGCCAGAGCAGCTGCGCATGGGGCGCGCGAACCAGATCCTGTCTCAGGAGCATGACGAACGGCACATTGCTGAAAAGATTACTCCCCACTACGGAAGCCATCGAAAATCGGGTCAGTCCCCTTAGGCTGGCCGCGTCCTGCGTGAAGTAGGGCACATGGTGTGTCAGCCAGGCCCCCTCCACTTTCGTGACTCCGGCAACCACCACGAACAGCCCCGCAAAGAAGAGCAGGAGCGGCCAGTCTGCCGCTGCGAACGTCTCTTTGGGCTCGCGGTTGGCAAGCAGAATGATCGCGACTGCCGCCGTCAGCGCCGCCGTTTCCATCGGCGCCCCGCACAGAAAAGCAAGGAGCAGACCGGCCAGCACAAGGACCGATTTGGCTGCCAAAGGCTTGTGAAGGGGGATCGGCGGCTCTTCCTCCCGACAGCTATCCGCCTCCTCTTTGGCAGGAATGAGCTGACTGCCGTACAGCAGCGACAGCACTCCTCCGTTGACGGCAAGGCAGACCAGGCCGATAGGAACCATTCGGAGGGCGAACGCACCCCACGTCCACGCGGACGACTGCCCGATCAGCATGTTTTGAGGATTGCCGGTGATCGTCATTAGCGAACCCACGTTGCTGCTCTTGGCGGGTCAGCACCCCAAAGATCACCATGAGCACCGCGCCCAGCAGGCCGATAGCAGGCTTGTCCAGTTTGCGGGGAGCCTTTTCACCGGCCAG
>JAYTGR010000731.1:0-3856 GCA_043733205.1 Chthonomonadaceae bacterium | reverse complement strand
TCGCCTGTCCCAGCAGCCCGATTTTGTCCCGCTTCTCCGGTTCGGCATGATCCCAATGGTCGTTGTAGAGCCCCTCGGCGTCCCGGCCCTTCTCCTGCACGAAAACCAGAGCCCGCGTCACGATTTCGCGCCAGTGAGGGTCGTGATCTTCCTTCGCCAGCGCAAAGAACGCCTCGCACAGATGGTGCGCGAACATTCCGCTGTCGGCAATCGCGCCCGTATCCTTTTGAAACCAGTGTGCTTCCGACGCCTTTGCGATCCGCTCCGCCTCATCGAGATACTTCTTCTCCTGGGTAATCTCGTAGAACAGGGCATCGGCACGCAGCATCAGCGCGGTGTTGTAGGTGAACTTTGTCTTCTCCACCTGCCCATCGAGTTTGACGTTGTCCCAGTACAGACCGTCGGTGTCCTGCAGGCGCTCGTTCGTCCAGACATAAAGACGCTTGGCCGTATCGAGATAGTCGGCCTTGTGCGTCACGGCATAGAGCCGCAAAGCCGCGACGATGGCGGGACCGTTCGAGCAGGTGTTCTTGCTTTTCTTTTCCTGTTCGTGCCAGAACAGCCCGCCGCCCAGCTGATTGTCCTCTCCGCTCATCACAAACTTAAAAGTCTTTTCGGCGCGGTCGAGATCGGCGGTGTCGCCGGTCAGCTCATACGCCTCGACCAGCCCCAGCACCAGCCATTCGTTATCGTCGTAGTACCGATCGGGCGATTTAGGGCCGGGAAGCACGTCGTAGCCGGGGACAGGATCGGCTTTCGACCAGTAGATGTCGAGACCGGAGACATAACGGCGTACGAGCGGCAGATACTTCGGACTATCGAGGCGGGCGGCGGCGGTAAGCGCGGTCAGCTGGACGCCGCAGGCCCACATGAACGCCGGACCATCTTTCGGGCGTTCCCTGCCGGGGTGGAGGGCATCGGCGTAGAGAGCGCGCGCAGGCAGGCTATAATCTTTCTCTATCTGAGCCATGGCCGACAAACCCCACGTTTTGAAGTCGGGTTTGACCTGCGCCTCGGCAAAACGCGGCAGAAGCGCGAACATAAGACAGAGCAGCATATGGGAAAGCAGATTTTTGCGCGACACAGCAGAACTCCTTAAAGCGGCAAACAAAAATCGGAACGGCAGAAAGTATTTTGCGCTTTGCGCTGTCGTTTCCTGCCTGGTTTCTGGGTCAGTCGGAGGAGCGGCGGGCGAGACGCAGTCCGATGTCGCGTCTGGCGGTACATTGCGCGGTGTAGAAAAGGACGCAGGCGACAGCAAAGTAGACCACAGCGGTCGAGGAGATCGCTGCGCTCATGGTCGCATGGTGCTGGGCGGCATAGCCTATGGCGAAGGCTCCCAGTCCTCCTCCAATCCATCCAACGAGGTTCATCACGCCAGTCGCGGTGCTGCGGCGGGAGGGGGCGATGACGTCGTAAAAGGCAGCGGTCAGGCTGGAGTCGTAGAGGCCCTTGCTGAAGCCGAAGAGGGTCATCGCGAGCATCAGCAGGCCGAGATTCTTGGTATAACCGCACAGAAACACGAACGGCACTCCGGCGGCCACGGCGATGGCCTGCATCAGAATACGTCCTTCCGCGCGCCGCTGACTCCAGCGGTCGGCCACAGCGCCGCCTGCGAGACAGCCGATCATGCTCGCGACTGCCGTAAAGACCGTCGCTCCCAGCCCCGCCACGGCGAGATTCAGCCCGAATTTCTCCTTTAAGAAGGTGGGCATCCAGGTCAGGAAGACGGTTCCAACCATGTTCGCGCCGAAAAACGCCACGATCAGCAGGACGGCGGTCGGAGTCTGAACGAACTCGCGCAGGAACGTACCCATCGGCACGGTTGTGCGCTCTTCCGAAACGTCTGCCGCGCTGTGCGCCCGGACCTCCGCCTCGTTGCGACGGGGCTCCCGAATCCCGAACTGCACCGCAATTCCCAGCGCCATGCCCGCGATGCCGAAGACCCAGAAGGGCGACTGCCACCCGTAACGCAGCGCCATCCAGCCCGCCATCGCCGCTCCGAAGACCGTTCCCGCGTAGATGCTCGTCTGATGCAGTCCGATGGCTCGGGAGCGCGTCTGCGCCGTATGGTAGTCGCTGATGAGCGCCATCGAGGCGGGCATATAGAAGGTCTCGCCCAGCCCCTCCGATCCCCGCACCAGCACGAACTGCCAGACTTTCGTGCAGAGCGCGGTGAGTCCGGTGACGAGGCTCCAGATATAGAGCCCGGCCAGAATGACCCGCTTGCGCGCGAATCGGTCGCCTGTCATTCCTGCCAGCGGCGCGCCCAGAGCATAGACCCACGTAAACGCCGCGCCGATCAGTCCCAACTGCTCTTTGTTGAAATGGTACTGCTTCTCCAGCACCGGAAAGACGGAGTTGATCGCCACCCGGTCCGCGTAGTTGAAGAAACAGAGAAACCAGAGCATCCCGACCACCGCCCAGGGATAGTAAGAGGGATAGGCGCGCGGGACAGGCTCAGCGGATGGAGGCGGTTTGGGCATAGATACTTTCCAGGTTACGCCAGCAGCTCTTTGATGACATGCCCTTCGACATCGGTGAGGCGGAAATCGCGGCCGGCATAGCGGTAGGTGAGGCGCTCGTGATCGAGGCCCAGCAGGTGCAGAATGGTCGCCTGCAGATCGTGGATAGGCACAGGATTATCGACGACGTTGAAGCCGAGTTCGTCGGTGCCGCCGTAGACGAGGCCGCGCTTCATGCCTCCGCCCGCCATCCACATCGTGAACGCCTGCGGATGATGGTCACGGCCCAGACTGCGGCCCAGGCCCGCGTTGGTCTCGCCCATGGGGGTGCGCCCGAACTCTCCGCCCCAGACGACCAGCGTATCGTCCAGCAGGCCGCGCTGTTTCAGATCCTTTACCAGCGCCGCCGACGCCTTGTCGGTCGCACCGCAGTTGGCTTTCAGGTTGCCCATGACGTCGGAATGCGCGTCCCAGCCCTCGTGATAGATGTTCACAAAGCGGACGCCGCGCTCGATCAGCCGCCGCGCCAGCAGACAGGCACGGGCGAACGAGGGCTTGTCAGGGTCCGCTCCGTACATCTCCAAAGTCGCCTTCGATTCCGATTTCAGGTCCATCAGCTCTGGGGCAGAGGTCTGAAGCCGATACGACATTTCGTAGGCGGCGATCCGTGCCGCGATCTCAGGATCGCCCTCCCGTGCCATCTCCCGCCGGTTGAACTGTCCGACCAGATCGATGGTGTCCCGCTGCAGTCGTGCGTCGATTCCGGCGGGCCGTGCGACATCGAGAATCGGGTCGCCCTGATTGCGGAGGCGGACGCCGGAGTAGATCGTCGGCAGGAACCCACCGGACCAGTTGGCTGCGCCGCCGCTGATGCCTGCGCCGGTGGACATGACCACGAACGCGGGCAGATCGTTGGTCTCCGCGCCCAGCCCGTAGGTGACCCAGGAGCCCATGCTCGGGCGGCCGGGCTGCGCGAAGCCGGTGTTGAACAGGATCTGCGCGGGCGCATGGTTGAACTGATCGGTCTTCATCGACTTGATGATGCAGATGTCGTCCACGACCTCCGCCAGATGCGGCAGCATCTCCGAAAGCTCCGCGCCGCTCTGCCCGTGTTTGGCGAAGGCAAAGCGTGGCCCCAGCACGGCGGCGTCCGCGCGAATGAAGGCGTAGCGCTGCCCTTTGGTGAAGGAGGGCGGGATCGGCTTGCCTTCCAGCTTCGTCAGTTCCGGCTTATAGTCGAACAGATCGAGCTGGCTCGGCGCACCCGCCATGAAGAGGTGAATGACGCGCTTTGCCTTGGGCGCGAAATGCGGCTTTTTCGGCGCGAGCGGATTGGCAGCGGCTGCGTTGTCCGCCCGAGACGTCTGGGCGGCAAAAGCGTCCGTCAGCAG
>JAYTGR010000730.1:0-1229 GCA_043733205.1 Chthonomonadaceae bacterium | reverse complement strand
CTCGGCAATGTCGCCTATCGACAGGGAGAATATGGAGCGGCTCGGCTTCGATACGAGGAAGGTTTGACGCTGTATCGGAGGCTGGAACACGCCTCGGGAATAGCCTCGGCGCTTGGCAGTCTGGGCAACATCGAGGACGCAGAAGGGAACTGCCCGGCAGCACGCTCTTTACAGGAGCAGAGCCTCGCCCTTTCGCGCAGCCTAGGGGACACCCGTATGACCGCTTACACCCTGCATAACCTGGCGAACCTGGCAGGCCGGGAAGGGGATACCGAGCGGGCTCTCGTTCTGTACGAAGAGAGTCTGGCTATGAAACGCATTCTCGGGGACCGTCGCGGCATTGCTGCTCTGCTGAACAGCCTGGGATCCGTTGCCGTAGAAGCAGGCGACTACGACTGCGCGGGCATTCGCTTTACCGAAGCCATCACGCTGGCACAAGGGATCGAAGATAAATTGGGGATGGTCACCGCTCTGGATGGCCTGGCCTGGCAGGCCGCGGCGTGCGAAGCGCCTTTGCGGGCAGCTCGCCTGTGGGGAGCGTCGGAACGAGGGCATGAGACTCTGCACATGGCCTATTCCTCGGAGGAACGGGAACTGTACGATGGCTTGATAGAGGCTGCGCGCCGCCAAACTTCGCCGGAAGCTTTTGCAGCTGCCTGGACTGAAGGCCGAGCCCTGATTCTGGAACAGGCTGTGCGAGAGGTACTGCAGGGGACGCAGGCTATCGTATTACTTTGAATACTATCGAAAGATATATAAATCGAGGGAACATTTAGGAGGGGTTATACGTCAAGGACGGAGACAGGTCACGTAGATGGAGCAAACACCGGAAGACAGTCCACTGGGAGGAGCCGTAAGAAGAACAGAAAAATGAGGAGGAAATCATATCAGAGAGTCGAAGCCGACTCCTGTGACATCTCAGTACTTCCCACTGAGATGGGTAACAGCCTCCTTTACCACAATGCATCGTGGGACCGCTCCTGCAGGGACCAAATGATGATCAGCAGAATGAATCGATGTGCGAAGTATTCTAAACCGGCAGTATGGTTGATGGTATCTCTGGGGGCCGCTTGTGTGGCTGGACGTAATGGCGGCATATCCGCCACCGTCCTCTCCCCCTCCGCCCCGCACGCAGGCATCGCCGGACGGGGGTATGGCCCCCCGCCGGTGGATCTCAGGACGGCCGGGGACTATGTGATTCTGACAGAAACAGGCATCACCAATGTGCC
>JAYTGR010000729.1:0-1230 GCA_043733205.1 Chthonomonadaceae bacterium | reverse complement strand
TCTCGTCCACCTTCGCTTTTCCAGGCTTTCTCTATCTCGTCCAGTTCGCCTATGTCGAAGCGGCGCATCGCGATTTCCTGAAGACGGTGCTCGGCTCGGCAGCCGCTCCGGTCGTTCCGGCTTCGGGCAAATATAAGTTCGGCACTGCCGACGGCACTCCCGGCACCAACCTGGGTTCCATTCTTGCCGCTATTCTGCCGCTGGAAGAGACCGGAGTGCGGGCCTACCTGGGCGCGGCTCCTTTCCTGACCGACAATGCCACCCTGCAGGCAGCGGCAACCATCTATTCGACCGAGTGCCGTCACTCCGCCTCCGTCGAGTACATTCTGGGTCTCGATCCCGGTCCTGCCCGCGGCATTACGGGCGTTCCGCAGCCGGAGCAGGAAGTGGCGACCGGTGTGGCCGCCAATGTCTTCGAGAAGTTCCTGGCACCTTCGGTGGTCCTGAATGCGGTCGCCACCGGTTTCTTCGCCTAAAGCGCGTCGCAGGCGAGTTCGCGCGCATTCAAAGAATACGCATGCTTGGACACACGTGACGTGTCTCAATCATACACAAGAAAAAGGATCTAGAACCATGAGCGATATTCTCATTCCCGAAGCCACCGGACGCCGCGCCTTTGTGCGGGGCGCGGGGCTTGCGGCAGCCAGCCTCGCAGCGGCCGCCCTGCTCGTTCCCAGAAGGGCGGCGGCAGCCATTCCGAGCGCCATTCCCGGCACCGGCGACATTCAGGTGCTCAACTATGCCCTGGCGCTCGAAGACCTGGAAGCGGATCTGTATGCGCAGGCTATTCTGCGCCTGACAGGGGGGGGCGTCGACCCCCAGGCGGCTTCCACCGTAGGAACCATCGTCGGCCTGAACGTCTCGGGCATCGATGTCCAGTACATTCAGAAGTTCGCCCCGGTAGAAGCGGCCCACCGCGACTTCCTGAAGTCGGCGCTGGGTGCGGCGGCGATCACGACCGTGAAGCCGGCGAAGTACGATTTCGGCATTCAGAACATGACACGCCAGCAGGTGCTGGATCTCGTTTTGGAAGCGGAGGCAACCGGGGTGCAGGCGTACCTGGGAGCGATCCCCTGTTTCACGACCAAAAGCCCGTATGCACAGACGGCGGCGGCCATTCAGGGCACCGAGGCGCGCCATACCTCGATCCTGACGATCGTAAGGAACATCCTTTCGTCGCAAGGGATTGTCTCCGATCCGATCGCGCCGGTGGCTCCGCTGAAAGGCGAC
>JAYTGR010000728.1:0-3868 GCA_043733205.1 Chthonomonadaceae bacterium | reverse complement strand
TCGTCGTCGGTTTCTACGTCAACTGGGAACAGACCTCCAACGCCTCCCTGCACCGCAATATCAGCGCCATGACGCACCTTGTCCCGGAGTGGCTGCATCTCAAGGCCGCCGGAACCGACTACTCCGATCCCCGTGCCGTCCCGTTTCTCGATGCCCGGCAGAAGCAGGACCGTGACGATGTCACCCCGCTGGCCCACGACCATAAGGTGCCTATCCTGCCGCTGTTCAATAACTTTACCCGCAAGAGCAGCGAAGAGGAAGGCCGGGGCGACTTCGACCCGGTGGCGCTGCATCGGATGCTGAGCAGTCCGAAGGCCCGCGCCAACGTCATCCTCCACCTGCGCGACTGGCTGCTGCACGAGCGCTATCAGGGCGTCAATATCGACTTCGAAGAGGTCGTGGATGTCGATAAGGCCAATCTGGTGCAGTTCATGCGGGAACTGTATGCCGATCTGCATCCGCGCGGACTGCTGGTCACTCAGGACGTTCAGCTCGAAAACGATACCTTCGATGTGGCGAACCTGGCGAAATACAACGACTGGATCGTGCCGATGTTTTACGACCAGCATACCGCCGGCACGGCGCCTGGCCCGGTGGCGAGTATCGACTGGACGGAGAAGAACCTGCAGACGCTGCTGCTCAACGTCCCGCGTGAAAAGATCGTCATGGGGGTGGGGAACCAGGGTTACGACTGGCGCATCGGCGATCCGGCCCATGGAGCCGATTCGACGACCTACCAGAGCGCCGTCATTATCGCCAAGGAGAGTCAGCCGGACGCCGTGATCAAGCTCGATCCGGCCAGCCTGAACCCGACCTTCCA
Organism: Chthonomonadaceae bacterium; assembly: GCA_043733205.1. Classification (GTDB taxonomy): domain Bacteria; phylum Armatimonadota; class Chthonomonadetes; order Chthonomonadales; family Chthonomonadaceae; genus JANXLO01. The sequence continues at coordinate 3,048 of JAYTGR010000728.1, read as the reverse complement.
TTACAGCGATACGACCGTAGATGCGGCAGGCGCTTCGCACGAAGAGCAGCACGTCGTCTGGATGCAGGATGCGGTCAGCGTGTTCAACCAGCTGCAGGCTGGGAAGGCGCGGGGAGTGCGCGGAGCTGCCCTCTGGTTTCTGGGGGCCGAAGATCCCAGTCTCTGGTCGTTTATGCGGGTCGATACCTGGAACACGGACTGGGGTAAAATCATCGCAGGCGGCGGCCTCGATAAGATCCAGTACAAAGGGCAGGGAGAGATCGATTTCGAGGGAGACGGCGAACTGCTGCAGCCCCAGGCGGGACCGACAGACGGCGCCCGGGATGTCTTTCGGAGTCCAAGAGACGGCAGACTGATCGCCGAAAGCTACCACAATAACCCGGATGGGACGCCGATGCTGCCCTCCGGGTGGGTCGTGCGGCGCTACGGGGGGGGCAAGGACGGAAATGCCGAAAAAAAAATCGTTCTGACTTTCGACGACGGTCCCGACCCGACCTGGACACCGCAGGTGCTGGACATCCTGAAAAAGTATAAGGTTCCAGGGACATTCTTTGTCGTAGGCAGGCAGGCGGAGGCGAACCCGGAACTGATTCGGAGGATGTGGGACGAAGGCCACGAGATCGGCAACCACTCCTGGGACCATCCGGACATGTTCCGGCTAAGCCTCGAACATCAGCATCTGGAGCTGACGCTGACGCAGCGGGTGATACAGGCGATTACCGGGCATTCCACCACCCTCTTCCGTCCGCCCTATGGTGGAGACGTGGAACCGCATACCGGCAAAGAGGTTTCGCCGATGCTGGTCGCCGCCGGACTGAACTATATCACGGTCGGCGAAAAGAACGACCCGCAGGACTGGCGGCTGTTCAATTTCAAGCCGGGGACGGAATCGCAGGATCTGAACAGCCCGCGCGACTATCGCGATGTCGTCAGCAGCATCGTCAGCAACAGAGATGTGGGCAGCATCGTTCTGCTGCACGATGCAGGAGGCGTACGCAGCAATACGCTTCAGGCTCTGCCGGAGATCATCGTCAGGCTGCGTTCACTGGGTTACACCTTTACCACGGTCGCCGACATCGGCCATATGTCGAAGGCGAAACTGATGCCGTCGGTTGGGGGCAGCGACATCTACTTGGTCGGAGCGGATCGGTATGTGTTCGAGGTCAGCTACCTCTTCCAGCGCACCCTGACGACGCTGTTCACGCTTTCGATCGTGCTGGGCGTCTCGCGCGTGGTGATCTTTGTGGTGCTGGCGCTGATCCAGCGGGAGCGGGAGAAACGGCGCGTCTTCCCCACCGATTTCACGCCGTCCGTCTCGGTGGTGATCGCGGCTTACAACGAAGAGAAGGTCATCAACAGGACCGTGCAGTCGCTGCTGGACTGCGGCTATCCGCGTATGCAGGTGATTGTGGTGGACGACGGCAGCAAAGATGAAACGTTTGCCGTGGCGTCCGGCGCGTTTATGGACGATCCCCGTGTGCTGGTGGTCCATAAGGAGAACGGCGGCAAGGCGACTGCGCTGAACCGAGGCATCGAAGAGGCGACGGGCGAGATCCTGATCTCCCTGGATGCAGACACCCTCTTCGCCCCGGACACCGTGACCAAACTGGTCCGCCACTTCGCGAACCCGAAGGTGGGCGCGGTCTCGGGCAATGTCCGCGTCGGCAATACGTACAACATCTGGACGCGGTGGCAGGCGCTGGAGTATATTACCAGTCAGAACTTCGACCGGCGTGGGTACGATCTGCTGAACTGCATCACGGTGGTGCCCGGTGCGGTCGGCGCGCTGCGGCGCGAGGCGGTGCGGCAGGTCGGCGGCTATACGCACGACACGCTGGCCGAGGACACCGACCTGACCTGGAAGCTGCGGCGCGCAGGCTGGCGCATCGAGAACGAGAGCAGCGCCATGGCCTACACGGAAGCGCCGGAGACGATGCGGAACCTGGCCAAACAGCGGTTCCGCTGGGCGTTCGGCACGCTGCAGTGCCTGTGGAAACATCAGGATGCGCTGGGTCAGCACGGAGCGTTCGGCTGGATCGCCCTGCCGAGCCTGTGGCTGTTTCAGATCCTGTTTCCCGCCGTCTCGCCCTTCATGGATGTGGCGATGGTCTACTCGCTCTTCGCCGGAAACTTCCTGCAGTTCGGCTTCTACTTCCTGGCGATGTTCGTGCTGGAGTTCGTCGGCGCCGTGATCGCCATCCGAATGGATCGTGGGAACTGGCGTCTGCTGCCCTGGCTCTTCCTGCAGCGGTTCGTCTACCGACAGCTGATGTACTACGTCATTCTGAAATCCGTGGTGGCGGCGGCACGCGGCGGAGCCGTCGGCTGGAACAAATTCGAGCGCACCGGCACCGCCCGCATCGACAACAAAACGGCCTGATCCCAGGATCGGGTCACACAGAGAGGCAACTATGGCAGACGACATTTATCTTATCCTGCATGGCTGGGGCGGAAACAAACCGGCGCACTGGCAGGAGCATCTGGTTCAGAAGCTGACGGAGGCGGGCAAAAAGGTCTTCTATCCGAAGATGCCCGATCCTGCGGCTCCCGTGCTGTCGGCATGGCAGCAGGGACTGGCGGCTGCCATGGCGGAGATCGCGGCCGAGTCACCGGACGCCCCGCTGACCGTCCTGGCGCACAGCCTGGGCAGCATCAACTGGATCCACTACACAGCGGGCCGGATTCAGGACGGCAGCCGGATCGCCGACCGTGTCCTGCTCGTCGCACCGCCCTACATCGTGCCGCAGATTCCGCCGATCGATGTCCCGGAGACGGTGACGCAGTTCTTCCCGCCGCCCGTCCATCCCGCCGCGCTGAAGAGTGCGGCGCGCCAGACCGTGCTGATCGCCTCCGACACCGACGACTACGCAACCTACGATCAGTCGTGCGGGTATGCGCAGAAGCTGGAGATCCCGATCCATAAGCTGCCGGGCGCCGGCCATATCAGCCCCTACTACGGCTACGGAGAATGGCCCTGGGTGCTGGAGTGGTGCCTGCGCCGCTCCGATCTCCCGCCTCTGCCCCGGCCCACGGAGTAGGCATCCCATC
>JAYTGR010000727.1:0-3872 GCA_043733205.1 Chthonomonadaceae bacterium | reverse complement strand
TGTTCGTTGAGAAACGTGTAGTGGGCGTCCAGAAAGTCGAGAACGCTGCGGTCTTCATTGACGATAGCCTGAAAGAAAAGTTCTGTCTCCGTCTTCATGGCCTGCCGCAGGCCATCGTCGAAATCCGTGAAGCGCTTCGTGTCGGGGGAGAGGCCGTCCAGGCTCCGCAGCTGCAGCCACTGCCCGGCGAAATTGTCGGAGAGCGCGCGGGAGCGCGGGTCTTTGAGCATCCGCTTCGCCTGCGCCGCCAGCACGGCCGGGTTCTGCAGACTGCCTTTTGCAGCCAGGTCGAACAGCTCCTCGTCCGGCATAGTCGACCAGAGGAAATAGGACAGCCGCGACGCCAGCGCGAAATCGTTCAGGAAATATTTATGCGCATCCGCTTTCAGGACAGCGGTCTTGACCCCGGATTTACCGGCTGTTTTCGCCGCCGTCCTGACCGGCGTTTTGATCCCTGTTTTGACCGTATGGGGAATACCGGGCACGTCGGTTTCGATGCGAAACAGAAATTTTGGCGAACACATCGCGGCGGTCATCGCATATTCGATACCCTGCTGAAATGTCTCTCCCTGGGACTGGGCCAGATCGACGCAGCGTACTAGTTTATCGACATCCGCGTTGGCGGCGGGACGGCGATAGGCACGGCGCACGAAGTCGGTCAGGAACTTGCGGGCTGCGGCGCTGCGGGAGGCGGCGTCCGGAGGGACACTGCCGATCTGTTTCGCCAGTGGCGAGAGGGCGCCCGCGCCCTGCAGGGGGCCGACGACTGCCAGCGCCTTGAGGTTCAGCCTGCGGTCACGATTGCGCTGGGGCCGGCTGCCGGGGAGGCTGTCATCGTGGAACGGGTTGGTGAAGACGACGCTGAGGTGATGGCGTCCGGCGGGAACATGCACCAGGATCTCGTACGGTTTCGGGTCACGCGGGCCGCTCGTGACGTTCTTAACCGCGACCTCCTTGTCGTCGAGCCTTATCTGCATTTTGGCGGCTTCGGGGCCTGCCTGGTTCTGGTAGGCGACCGCACGCAGCAGATAGTCCGCCGCCTCCGGAAAACTGTAGTCGCATCCTGCCTCGGAGTTCAGGGCGGGCAGAACGGCATGGTCGCCCGCCCTGGTGCTCTGATTGGCGTAGTTCAGACGGGCCGGGTCGAAGAGAACCGGGCGCAGCATCTCGTCGGGGCTTTGAAAAGCGGCGTGTGCGACCTTTGCGGCCACAGCGATATACTTCTCCATCAGCAGCGGCGAAATCGACAGCACGTCTCCGATGTTGTCGAAGCCATAGCCGACATCGTCGTTGGGAAAGCTGTCCGCCGGGCTGATATCGACCCCGCACAGGTCGCGCACCGTGTTGTTGTACTCGGCGCGGTTGAGCCGATGGAGCGTGACATGGCCGGGATCCTTGAGCAGGCAGTCGGCGGCGGCAGTCGTGCTCTGCACCCAGCTGACCAGAGTCGTGCGCTGCACGTCGGTCGGCGCAGGGCTGCCAGTCGGGGGCATATGACCAGAAGTGATATTCTGCGCGACACGATCCCAGGAATCTCTGTCCTTCAGGACGGAACCTGCGTCCTTCGCGAGAGAAAGGTCGATACCGGCCTGCGCACTTTTGCCGGTATGGCAGCCGACACAGTACTTCTGGAGAACCGGCAGGACATCCTTCGCGAATCCAGCCGCCGCACTCCCGGCACCTGCCTTCGCGGAGGATGCAGGAGCGGATTTAGTAGAATGGGCCTGAGAATGACCCTGCGGCAGAGCCGCCGCATAGAGCAGCGTGGTCGCAGGCAGCAGACAGGTCAATAACAGCACCCGCGTGCGGACGCTCCGCCCGAGTCTGCCACGGACGGCATCCCCCGTGTCCCATAAGACGCAGGCTGTTTCTGTCGATTGTCGCACACGCCCATAGCGTTTTTTGTTCACGTTCCCATAACCTTCGCATTTAGATGGCGTCGAGCTGAACGAGTTTGCCGGTGCTGTCGCCGATGGAACCGGGATGGACGCCAGCGCGGTCCAGCAGGGTCATGTAGAGGTTTGCAACGGGCGTCTCGCTCGTGTAGGCGACATGACGGCCGGGCTTTACGCTGCCGCCGCCGCGTCCTGCGACCAGGATCGGGAGGTTCTCGTGGGTATGGCGGTTGCCGTCTCCGAGGCCGCTGCCGTAGACGACCAGGGAGTTGTCGAGCAGAGTGCCTTCGCCCTCCTGTGTCGCTTTGAGCTGGCCGAGGAAGCGCCCCAGCAGGCCGATGTGGAACGTGTTGATCTGCGTCACTTTTTCGATGAATTCGGGATTGTTGCGGTGGTGCGTCAGGGGATGGTGACTGTCCGCAATGTTGATCTCCGGGTAGGTGCGCATGCTGCCTTCGCGCCCGATCATCATTGTCGAGACACGCGTCAGGTCGGCGCGCAGGGCGGCGGCCTGCATATCGAACATCAGGGAGACATAGTCGCCGAACGCGACCGGAATACCGGTCGGTTTCTCGATGCCGGGCTTCACGGCATGGCTGTCCCGCTCGGCGCTCTGGATGCGGAGTTCGATCTCGCGGACGGAAGTCAGATACTCGTCCATTTTGCGCTTATCCGCCTGCCCAAGGGAGGCTGTCAGCGTCTGTGTGTCTTCGCGGACCATGTCCAGAATGCTCCTGCGATACTGTGCGCGCCGGGCTCGGGTGGCGGGATCGAGTTTGAAGTCCTCTGTGCCGAACAGCCGCTCGAACACCAGACGCGGGTTCACTTCGGGTGGCACGGGCGTCGTCGGACTGCGCCAGGCGATGCTGTTCGTGTATGCGCAGCTGTAGCCCGAGTCGCAGTTACCGACTGTGCGCGAATCTTCACAGCCCAGTTCGAGCGAGGCAAAGCGGGTTTGGGATTCGAAGGCGCGTGCCGCGATCTGATCTGCCGACACACCGCCATGAATGTCTGCACCGCTCGTCTTCCTGCAGTGAACGCCGGACAGGAACGACGCGCCGGCGCGGGCATGGTCGCCTGCACCGTCGCCCAGTTCGTTGCCGTTGTGGTCTGCCAGTCCAGAGAGGACCAGCATGTCGTCCCGGTACGCTTTGAGCGGATTGAGAATGCGCGTAATCTCATAGTCTTTGCCCATCCCCTTGGGCGTCCAGTCCTTCATGATGATCCCGTTCGGCACGTAGACGAAGACCAGACGGACGGGCGGTTTGCGGATGGGGCCGATGGCGGCGAGGGCGGGCGTCATGGCGTCCAGCATAGGCAGGGCGATGGCGGCGCCTAGGCCGCGCAGGAGAGTGCGACGGGACAGCGTATTGCGGGTGACAAAGTTCATAGCGTTCGGTCTCCTCGGCGCATCTGGAAAGGCCGGCTGGTGACGATCTCCAGGACCAGGCTGGAAAAACGATAGTCGTTGGCTGCGAGTTTGCGGGTGATCTCTTTCACCGTCGCCCGGTCATAACCCTCCAGGCCGCGCCCAAGGGCGTAGGTGAGCAGTTTGGAAGTCAGGCACTGTGCGAAAGCGCCTCGGTCCGCCTCCAGGATCGTTTTCAGTCCGCCCGGACCCTGGAAAGAGCGGCCATCCGGCAGGGAGCCGGAGGCGTCTATCGCGAATTTGCCGTCGCTGGCGCGCCACGCGCCGACAGCGTCGAAGTTCTCCAGCCCGAAGCCCAGCGGGTCCATGCGCGCGTGGCAGGAGGCGCAGGTTGGGTTCCTGCGGTGCGCCTCCAGCTGCTGGCGCAGTGAGGCCTCCCTGCCGACCGACGAGACATCCAGAGCGGGCACACCCGGCGGTGGAGCAGGGGGTGGGGCGTTCAGGATATTTTCCAGGATCCACTTGCCGCGCAGCACCGGCGAGGTCCGGTTGGGATAAGAGGTGACGGTCAGGACGCTCGCCTGCGTCAGGATTCCACCGCGCTGAGT
>JAYTGR010000726.1:0-3882 GCA_043733205.1 Chthonomonadaceae bacterium | reverse complement strand
TCGCGCGGGCGGCGGGCGCATCCCGCGTCTTCGCCTCCGACACGAAGCCCTACCGACTCGATCTCGCGAAACAGCTCGGTGCGACGGAAGTCGTCAATGTCATCGAGACCGATCTGGAAGCGAAAATCGCCCAGTGGACGAACGGAGAAGGCGTCGATGTCGTGCTGGAGATGTCGGGCGCGCCAAGCGCCATCCAGTCGGCCATGCGGATCGCGCGCCGGGGCGGCCGTGTCTCGCTCATGGGGATCCCCGCGCAGAAGGTCGAACTCGACATGGCCGAAGAGATGATCTTCAAAGGCCTGAACATCCACTGCATCGTCGGCCGGCGTCTCTATGAGACCTGGGACACCATGCGCTCCCTCCTGGCATCAGGCCGGTTGGATATCGCGCAGGCCATCACGCATCGCCTGCCGTTCGAGCAGTACGATCACGGAATGGCGCTGATGCGAGACGGTCTCTGCGGCAAAGTCGTCTTTCTCATGGACTGATCGCCTGATGCTTCCTCACCTGCGGCACACATGGCCGGTTAAGCAGGACCATCCAGACCACAAATCAGGCCTTTCGGCCCATGTCTCACAGGCGCAGCTCCTCTATAATAAGACTGTACGCTCGGGGAAGCGCGACTGCTTCCCTGATTTACGGATGACGAGGAGAAGTCTCATGGAGAACACCCCGCTGCCGGCCGGCCCACCGCCGCCCCCGTTTCGTTCGTGTCCGCTGTGCCGGACCCCGATCGCTCCAGCGCCACATCCGATGGCGTGCTCCTGCTCGCCTTCCGTACGGTCGCTCTTGCCCTCTTCACTTAGGAGACGCGCGAAAATAACTGCTTCATGATCGTCCCGTCATCCAACATGAAAAGTGAAGCGGTAATTGTTGGGCCTGTCCTTACAGCCGACAGATGCCTGCACGACGGCCTCTTGCGCTCGATCAGGGTGAGATCTGCCTGCATGTCGGCACAGGCAGCCTGCTGGTGGCATGGTGCCTCACGATCTACCACACACTGGGGGCGGAGATGAATCTGCTGGACGTCTATCTGCTGCCCTTCGGCCTCTATCTTCTCCTGCTCGGGCACCTGATCGGCAGACGGCAGAAACAGAAGGAGGCACAGGCGTTCTGGGGCATGGGACTGCTGGTGACGCTGACGCCGGCGCTGCTCACCCGATGGACCCATGCCCCCGGCTGGCACACCGCGCTGCTGTTATCGGAATGCGTCGTATGCGTCCTCTGGGGAGTCGCACAGCGGATACGGGTATTCGCAGCCGCAGGATTGGGTACGATCCTGCTCTACGCGGCCTCGGTGACGTTAGGGACACTTCCCGATACCATCACGACGATCCTGGCCCTGCTCGCCGGTGTCGGGCTGTTCGTGTTCGGGTTTTACGCCCTGACGCACCAGGAGAGCATGAAACGGCTGGCCGCCAGCATCCAGCGGCGCTGGACGATCTGGCACTCGTGGCGATGAAGGAGGCTAAGCAAGGGTTATCACAGAGCTGTCATAGCCGTCGAGGTGGGCATAAGCGCCGTCTAAAATTGCCTGGACTCCGGCAATAGTCTCTGCGGTGTGGATGGCCTCGCGCACACGGGCGACGCCATGATAGCCCCGGAAATAGTGGGGCAGCTGTCCGCGCAGCTGGCGCACGGCGATAAACTCTCCGATTATTCCGGCAAGATCGGTGACGTGGGTCATCGCCGCGTCGATCCGCTCCTCCAGGCTCGGGGGCGGCAGCAGGTCGCCGGTGCGCAGGTAGTGGACCGTATCGCGGACGATCCAGGGATTGCCGATGGCAGCGCGTCCAATCATCACGCCATCGCACCCCGTCTCCGCAAACATTCGGGCGGCATCCTGCGGAGAGCGTATATCGCCGTTGCCGACCACGGGTCTGGTGACTGCCTGTTTGATCTCCCGAATGAGGTTCCAGTCGGCATTGCCGGTGTGTCCCTGAACCGCGTAGCGGGCATGCAGTGCAAAGGCCGCGACACCCACCTCTTCCAGCCTGCGCGCGAGCCCTGCCGTCGCAAGGTGCCCATAGTCCCAGCCCGCCCGCATCTTCACCGTCACTGGAACTGTCACGGCACGCACGATGGCATCGACGATTCGACAGGCCGTCGGCTCGTCCTTCATCATCGCCGCCCCGCCCCCGGTCTTGCAGACCTTGGGAACCCAGCAGCCCATGTTGATATCGATGATGTCGGCGCCCTCTCCGACTGCGACACGCGCCGCTTCCGCCATGATCTCGGCGTCCGCCCCGAACAGCTGCACCGCGAGAGGACGCTGCTCCTCGGTGACATCGAACATGGTCATCGTCCGCCTGCTCTTGTGGTGGATCGCCATCGTGCTGATCAGTTCGGTGACGACCAGACCAGGCCCACCAATGCGTTTGACAAGACGGCGGTAGGCGCCGTTGGTCACATCGGCCATCGGAGCCAGCACGACCGGCGGATCGATGGCGATCGCCCCGACATAGTAGGGTATGAGAGCGGGCAGCACGCCGGCCGAACTCTGTGTCTGATGCGGAAGGACAGTCATAATCGATTTAACTCGTGGGAGCCGCGGTCGGTATCCAGACCTGCATCGGCCCTTCTTCCCGATTGGCCCAGGCGAAATAGGGAACGGCCGCGATCTCGACCAGATGGGTCTCCATCTCGGAGTGCCGCAGATAGGGCGCGTAGAGCGCGCCTTCCCACTCGCTCGGATCGGTCGCGACTCCCTGCGCCCGCAGGATCGTGACGCCGTCGAGCAGGTCGGCGCGGTACTCGGCACCGATCTCGGCATCGTCCGGGAGCGCGATGTCCCAGACATCCGCGGTCGGATGATCGGCCTGTTCCAGGCAGTAGATGAGCGGCCCCCGCTGCAGCGCGACACGCCCACGGTTCGCCAGCACATGGGGGTGCGATTCGACCCGCTGGATCGTCATCTCCAGATCGAGTGTTACGACGTCGCCCGGCTCCCATTGCCGTTCGATGAGGATGTACTCTCCTTCGACCTCCCACGCTCCCTCCGACTGGCCGTTCACGGCGAACGACGCGCTCCCCGCCCACCACGGAGTGCGCAGGTGGAGCCGGACCGGCCTCCTGGGAGCCTTCCCGATGGTGAACCGGATATGCCCATCCCAGGGATAGGCCGTCTCGACCTCAAAGGCGAAGGCATCCCCACCCGGCAGGGTCAGATCGGCGCTGCTGTTGGCGTAGAGGTGAACCCCGACGCTGTCGCAACCGACGGTGTAGAAATAGCCCGAAAGGGCCGCGAGCAGGCGCGCGACATTGGGCGGACAGCAGGCGCATCCGAACCACGCCTGACGCCGATGACTGCCTCGATCCGCCAGCGGATTCTGATAGAAATAGTGCCTTCCATCCATCGAGAGCCCCGGCAGAACGGCATTGTAGAGTGTAGTCTCCATGAGGTCGGCGTACTTCGCTTCCCCGGTCAGGAGCAGCATGCGCCAGTTCCACATCACGCTGCCGATGGCCGCGCAGGTTTCGGTATAGGCGCGGTCGTTGGGAAGCTCATAGTCGCTTCCAAACGCCTCGCCCTCCCACCGGGAGCCTGCGCCGCCGGTGACGTACATCCTGCGCTGCGTCAGATTGTCCCAGAGCGCAGTCAGCGCTTCCCGGTACGGAGAGCCCGCTACTTCGGAGGCGATGTCTGTCGCGCCGCAGGCGAGATAGAGATGGCGCACGGCGTGACCCACGAATTCATGCTGTTCTGCGAACGGCAGATGGTCCTGATGGTATTTTGAACCGCCGAACAGGCCAGGCTTTTTTCCGCGCTGCTGCACCATGAAATCGGCCAGTTCCAGATACCGGCGCTCGCCTGTAGCGCGGTACAGTTCGACGAGCCCCATCTCGGCCTCTTCGTGGCCACACGCTCCCGGCCGCTTGTCC
>JAYTGR010000725.1:0-1236 GCA_043733205.1 Chthonomonadaceae bacterium | reverse complement strand
TCGAATACTGCTGGAAAGACGTGCAGTATCTCTCCGCGCACCGGTACAGCACCAATCACAATCATGAGCCTGCCTGGTTCCTTGCAGAGGGCATCGAGGTCGATCGTGTTATCGAGGACTATGCCGGGCTGTTCGATTATGTTCGGGGAGTGAAGCGTTCGAACAAGCGGTTCTATCTCTCCTTCGACGAATGGAATGTCTGGTACAAAGACCGGGGCGGCAACGGCCAATGGACCGAAGCGCCGCATCTGTGCGAAGAGGTCTATAATCTGGAAGATGCGCTCGTCGTGGCGCAGTATCTGAACGCCTTCATCCGCCGCGCCGACATCGTCAAGATCGCCTGCATCGCCCAGATCGTCAACGTCATCGCGCCCATGCTCACCAAACAGGACGGTCTCCTGATTCAGAGCACCTACTATCCCTTTCAGCTCATGGCGGAGCACACACGCGGCAAATCGCTCCGGCCCATCCTCGACTGCCCAATGGTTCCGGCCGGCGCACGCGGCGAAGTGCCCGTTCTCGATGTCTCCGCCAGCCTGGCCGAAGACGGTTCGCTCGCCGTCTTCGTCGTCAACCGCAGCCTGACCGATGCGATGACACTCGACATCCATCTGGACGACGCAAAAATCACCGAAATCATCGGGGTGGATGTCCTGACCGGTCCCGGCCCGAAAGCCGCCAACACCTGGGAACAGCCGAACCTTATCGTCCCAATGCCCGGCTCGGCCCGCCTTGCCGATACAGGGGGTGTCTCGCTTGCCGTTCCCGCCCTGGGCTTCGCGGTGTTTCGCGCCAAAATCGCGCCGCGCTGACATCCCGCGCATGAGGGCCTTCCCTTTCTCTGCCTGCAGAGAAAGGGAAGGCCCTCTTATTACCGTAAAGTAGCAGTCCAGTGCAGCTTCTAAACTCTGAAGGAACTGACCATGCTCGCTGCCGAGCACACGCCGGCACAGCAGCGGATCGGACATTTTCAGGGAATGCCGGGAGCGGCCTCTGGCGCGCTGCAGATCGAGGCCCGCCCGCTCAGCCGCCATCCGAGCCAGCTGCAGCCAGGTGACCGTTCCTCGGTTGGCGAGATGGAGGAGGCCCTGCTCGCCATGGTCCGGTCTCTTCCCCTGAGCCATGGCAGTCATCTGCGCAGCCAGAGCGGTCGGACGCGGCTTCCCGCCCCGAACATCGAAGATGCCCGACTCATAGTGACCCTCGAAGCGTGTCAGCATACTGTTCCAGTCGTAG
>JAYTGR010000724.1:0-3887 GCA_043733205.1 Chthonomonadaceae bacterium | reverse complement strand
GAAAAGCCGCAGAAATCGATGCGAAGGCCGCGATCGCAATGGAGATGGGCTTCCTGTTCTGCATTCTGGCCACTATCACCGGCAGCATCTTCGCGGGCGGGCAGTGGGGCAGTTACTGGAACTGGGATCCGCGCGAAATCTCCATTGTGATAATGTTGCTGCTCTATGCATCGTATCTAGTATTTAGATCGGCGCTGGCCGGCAATCCGGAACAGCGCGCAAAACTTACCGCCGTCTATGCTCTGGTCATGCTCGTTCCGGCACAGTATCTCATCTGGGCCGTTCCGCGTCTGATACATTCGACACTGCATCCGACCGATGTCCTGTTCGAGAAAGAGCGCCTGTCGTTCTCCTATAGACTGATCCTTTACTCGTCGTTCCTGGCGTTTACTCTGCTCTATACCTGGATGTCACAGCTGCGCTTTCGCGCGTTCCGACTGCGGACGCGCCTGGAAGGAAACCGAGGATGACACTGGCACTTGTCATGGCCGTGACGCTGGTCACCTGGGGCGGCGTCTTCGCCTACCTGTTAATGATAGACCGTTCCCTGCGTCGCCTCGAACGCGACAATCGGGAGGAGGACGACCTGTGAATAAAGCTTATATCATCGGCTTGCTCGTGATCAGCGTCGCGATGGGCTTCACCCTGTGGAGCTTCAAAGATACGATGACCCCTTATACCGATATAGCAGGCGCGCGCAAAAGTGACGGCTCCGTTCAGGTGCGCGGCACGATCCTGCACGATACGGCGCACTACGACGACCAGATCCATGCCCTGCGCTTCGCCATTCAGGACGATAAAGGCACGAAGATCGAAGTCATCTATCACGGCGCGAAGCCGGATGCTTTCGATACCGCCAAAGAGACCGCCGCACACGGCATGATCGGCAAAGACATCAGAGGTCTGGAAGTCTTTAACTCCGACGCGCTCGTCGTGAAATGCCCGTCGAAATACGACGATAACAAGTCGCCTTACAAGAAGACGGCCTCGGCAGAGGGAAAGATCTAAATGGTGAAGTACGCGAGTCTCCTGCACGAGGCGCAGATGATCGCCAATCTCGGCAAGGCGACGACCATCATGGGACTGGTCTTCGCTGTCCTCGCGATCGCTGCCTACGTCCTGGCTGTGAAACGGCCCAGCGACAAAAAAATGCTCCACGTGGCACGCTGTCTCTACGCTGCCACCGCGCTGAGCGTGCTGGCAACCTTTGGAATTCTGGCAAGCCGCGTCTATGGAATGGACTTTCGCTTCGACTATGCGTTCAAGGAGACAGGCCGCGATCTGATCCAGCCCGACTTCCTGCACCACTGGCTGCGCATCGCCGCGACCTGGGCCGGGCAGGAGGGCAGTTTCCTGCTCTGGGCCACCTGGGTCTCTCTGATCGGCTTTCTGGTGTTTGCCAAAGCCGGCAAATACGAAGCCCGCGTGATGCCGTTCTATATCTCGATCATCGGGTTCCTCTGCGCGATCCTCGTCAAGCAGACGCCCTTCCATCTGGTTCCCCTGCCCTCCGCCGCCGACTTCGCCTCCAATCCAGGCTGGGCCTACCCGCCCGTCGATGGCATGGGCCTCAACGCCTCCCTGCAGAACTACTGGATGACAATCCACCCGCCGACTATCTTCTTCGGGTTCGCGTCGCTGGCAGTGCCGTTCGCCTACGCGGTGGCCTCGCTGATCTGGAAAGACTACGACGGCTGGACGCCCCGCGTCATGCCCTACGCGCTCCTGACCTGCGCGACCCTCGGAATCGGACTGTTCATGGGCGGCTACTGGGCCTACGAGACTCAGGGCTGGCATGGCTTCTGGGCCTGGGATCCCGTCGAGAACGCCTCGTTCTTTCCGTGGCTGGCCATCACCGCACTCGTGCATGGACTGGTCGTTCAGAAGAGCCGGGGCGGCATGGGGCGCACCAACACCTTCCTCGCGATTTTCGCCTTCTGGCTGTTCCTGCTCGGCACCTTCCTAACGCGCTCAGGCATCCTGAAGGACTTCTCGGTCCACTCGTTCGTCAGCATCGACCTTGCCAGCAAGAACCTGATGGTCGCGATGATGGTGATCTATGGCCTGGGCGGACTGGGGCTCTGGCTGTGGCGCTTCGGTACGATACCGGCCCGCAAGACGCTCGGCGATTCGCTGGTGTCCCGTGACTTCGCCTTCTTTATGGCAGTAGTCCTGATGGTCGTCGCCTGCGTCATCGTGATGCTGGGCACCACCGCGCCGATCAGCCTGACTCTGCTGCACCGCAAAGCGATGGCGCCGGAAGCCGTGTTCTACAACAAGCCTCTGCTCCCGCTCACAATTATCACCGCTTTCTTCATGGGCATTGTTCCCTGGCTGGCGTGGCGTAAGACGGATGCGGAAAAGTTTCTCGGCAAACTGGTCGTTCCGTGGTTCCTGATGCTGGGTTTCGGCTTCTTCATGATCTTCTGGACCCTCTCGGCGGAGCGGGAATGGATGGCTGTCGCCAATATGCAGGATCCCGCGATCGCCGCGACCTGGGCCGCGTGGGGCAAAAATGTGGTCGTGCAGCGCATGGCCGTCGTGACGCTCTGTTCGCTCGGCTTCCTCGCCGCGCTCTCCAACTCGATGCTCGTCTACAAAGTGTTCCGGTCGAAGCCGCTGGCCGCAGGCGGATGGCTGGCTCACGTCGGCATCGGCATCCTGATGATCGGCGTCATCGTCTCCAACACCTATGAGCGCAGCGTCAACTTCACGCTCATGGAAGGCATGGGACCGAAAGAGGCGTTCGGCTATCAGTTCAACTACGAGCGCATGACCGGTCAGCCGATCGCAGACCGCCCGCTCAACCCTGACTATGCCCGCGATAACGCCGTTCAGATCCGTGTGACGCCGCCTGCTGCGGAAACGCCGTCCGACGGCTCTGCCAAAACGTTCCTGATGGGGCCAAAGTGGTTTGCTACCGATCTGCGCGTCGCCAACGAGAAGGAGATCAAGCACACCTTCTGGCCCGCCATTCAGAAGTACTTTGGACACGACCTCTATATCACCTTGGCGAACGATGGCGAATTCCGGTGGCCGACCGACGACCCGAACAAAGAGCGCGCAGGCATCGTGCTGAAGGAAGGCGAACGCCGCAAATTCGGCGAATATGTCGTCGGCTACTTCGAGCACTTCGGAGATCCTGGCAAGACGATGGGCGCACACCTTGTCATACTCACTCCCGACAAGAAGATAATCGAGGCCAAACCCTTTATCGATATGACCACCGGCAGTCTGGTCGCCCGCAATGAGGCGATCCCAGACATCAAGGACGAGAACGGCAATCCGGCGGTGGCCATTCTGGACAGCATCGATCCTTCGACCAAGGCGGCCACGATTCGCCTCAGCCTGCCGGGTTACAACGGGGCCTGGGCTGTGCCGCTGGTTATCACGTACAAGCCGTGGGTCAATCTGGTCTGGCTTGGGGTTCTGATCGCCGTCAGCGGTACACTGCTGGCGATGGTGCGCCGCGCCCTGGAAGCCCGCCGTCTCACCGACGAACCGGCTGAGCCGCGTATAGAGCCCAATACCTGGGAAATGCCCTCCGCACCATAAACTGACGCGAGGAAATACGAACTGCGGAACAGGAGTTTCAGGCGAGGTGAAGAAGGCAGCGCCTCTCGGATCTTCGCTCGGATCTCCTGTTTCGCGCACTTACGAAGGAGTTTTATGCCTCTTCATGCGGAACTGCATCGGCACCTGGGAGGCGCGGTGGTTCCACGCATCTTTTGGCGCTTTCTGAAGCGTCAGGGCCATCCCCTCGCCGAGAAATATCCGGACTACGAATCGTTCGAAGCGTTTGTAACCTATCCGCGCGCCAGCCTGACAGAGTTCCTGGAACTGCATACGCTGGTAGAGAGCGTTCAGAGACTGGATACGCTGCCCTA
>JAYTGR010000723.1:0-3893 GCA_043733205.1 Chthonomonadaceae bacterium | reverse complement strand
ATAGCGCGAACCGCAGAAAGAACTCTCCGGAAACGCTATTTATGGTAGCACAGGGAGAAAGGATTTGTCAAGAACACAAGATACGCATTCTCACGCCTTGAAAAGGAAGTGCAAAGTCACTGAACATTTGCCGCATTGCGGTCGTCCTATAGAGCGTAAGAGAGAGTTCAATACCATTACAGACACCAGGCCTCTATTAGGGCGTGGAGTAAGAGCGGGAATATTCCGTTCTTGTCAGGGGAATGCTCTTACCATAAATCGAACTATGTGATCCCGCCTATCCGGGTTAAGCGTAAGTCCGCATATAGAAGCGACGTGCCAGTGCGTCGATCAAAACAAAATATCGATGCTGTTGTCTTCCAAGTTGGAAGACAACAGCAGAGGCCAGGAGTGCCTGCACCTTTTTTCCCCGCTGTGGGGAGAGGGTGCAGGCATTTTTTCGTCTTTCGAACTGGCTGCCTCAAGCCCTTTTTTTAGCGTTAGGAACCGTTTCTCATGGCAATCGACATCAATCCGGTTCGGTTTGGGCGTGGGCAGGCAGCTGCCGCCTCCCCTCTTCCGACGGACCGTTCACATAAAGCATCGCGATTTAATCGCCGACGGTTTCTGGCCGGCGCTTCTCTGGCATTGCTGACCACCCTGGCGGGCGGCATGGTCTATGGCGTCTGGGTCGTGAAGTCGATTTCCGACCATCTGCCTGCAGCGGTCAGTCTCAATGACGTCCGCCTGAATCCGGCGACGACGATCGTCTCCAGCGACGGCGTCACGCTGGCCACCATCGCGGCACAGCTGCGGCGGCCGGCAGCGCTGACAGACATCTCTCCCACTCTGCAGGCGGCGACCATCGCGGTCGAAGACAGCCGCTTCTACACGCACCAGGGCGTGGACCCACGCGGCATCCTGCGGGCCTTGGTATCGAATGTGCGCGCCGGCAGCGCGAACAGTCAGGGCGGCAGCACCCTGACACAGCAGCTGGCGCGCAATCTCTATCTCTCGAACGAAAAGACCTATCGCCGCAAAATCGCCGAAATTCTGCTCGCGCGCCGCATGGAAGCGCAGTACAGCAAGGCGGAAATTCTGGAAGCCTACCTCAACACCGCTTACTACGGCAGCGGCTGCTATGGCGTGGAAGCCGCCGCCAACACCTATTTCGGCAAGACCGCGAAAACGCTCACAACAGGCGAGGCCACACTTCTGGCCGGCCTGCCCCAGCGTCCGCTCGCCTTCGCACCGACCCAGCATCTGGACGCCGCCCTGCGCCGCCGCCATCTGGTTCTGGCTCGCATGGTCGCGACGGGAAAGCTGACCGACCAGGAAGCCAGGCAGGCCGAAGCCGATATCCCACGTATCCTGCATTCGAAGGACACTCCGAAAGCCAAATGGAAAGCGCCCTACTTCGTGAGCGATGTCGTGCGGATGCTGCGCGAAAAGTACGGACCGGAGTTTCTCTACAGCGGCGTGAAGATCGTGACGACCCTGAACTGGAAGATGCAGCAGAGCGCCGAGTCGGCCCTGCATCACGGCCTGCCTGGAGGCCAGGGGCCAAATACGGGCGCACTGGTCGCGATCGATCCACGGTCCGGTTTCGTCCGCGCACTGGTCGGCGGGGCCGATTTCCACACCGATCAGTTCGATGCCGTCACTCAGGGCGTTCGGCAGCCGGGCTCCGCGTTCAAACCTTTTGTCTATGCGTCCGCATTCGACGCGAACGCCTGCGACCTGACCACCGAGATCGACGATCGTCCCCTCTCCTATCATGCCGGCGCCGACGGCTGGACGGTACACAACTACGATGGCCGCTATCGTGGGAAGATGACCGTGCTGGACGGTCTGCGACAGTCGATCAATACCGTCGCGGTTCAGGTGATGGAGAAGGTCGGCCCGGCGAATGTCGTGGACTATGCAGGCCGCATGGGGATTACAACTAAGCTGGACGCTGTCCTGCCGCTCGCGCTCGGCGCGTCCGGCGTGCATCCGCTCGACCTCTGTTCCGCCTACTCGGCCTTCGCCAACAGCGGCGACCGGTACGACCCGGCCTTTGTGCAGAGCATTGCCGATGCCTCCGGTCACGGCGTCTATCAGGACGACCCGACGACGCGTCTGCATCGCTCTGTCCTCAGCCCGAGTGCGCTCGATCAGATCAATGTCGGGCTGCGGGAAGTCGTCGTTAACGGCACAGCTCCTGCCGCAGCCTCCATCTCCGATGCACACGGCAAAACGGGCACGACCAGCAGTCATCGCGACGCCTGGTTCGTCGGCTATAACCGCGATCTTGCCGTCGCCGTCTGGACAGCCCATGTCCGCAAAGAGACCCTGCACCAAATGGGCCAGCAGACGGTACTGAACCACTATCTATCGATGGGAAGCGCGACAGGCGGCGCGATCTGCGCCCCGATATGGCGCAATTTCATGGTACGTGCCCTGCCCGAACAGCAGCGCGTTTTGGCCGCCCTCGGCCTTACGACCGGCAGTATCGCTGCACCCGACAGGGAGACACTGCTGGCCGCCCTTCGCCAAAGATCTCAGGACGACGCAACCGCCCAGGCGTCCGCGCAGCCCAAAGCCCCGCCGACAGTGGAAATCGCAGAAAACGGCAGCCTGCCTGAGCCCGTCACTGCACCGATCCAGGACGATGAGAAAGACGCCTCGGACTCCGTGCGCACGGAAACCCCGGAGCAAACCAGCAGTCAGACCGGCCCCGATACTGCTCCGTAGCGCCGCATCTTATTTTGCTTTCACGGCCTGCCAGGCCAGCAGCAGTGTGGGAAAGGCACCGGGAGCGCGCACGAGGAGAGGCTGAAAGGTCTGGGTGGTCAGGGCGACCTGCTGGCGGTACTGGGCGGCCTGCGCGGGGGTCTGATCGCGAGCAGCGGGCAGGGCGGCCAGACGAGCCAGCACCCGCGCGGCAGTTCCGGTCGGGGAGGGTGCCGCATCGTCCTCACCGGAACGGGTCTGCGTGATGGGCGCGCCGCTTGGTCCCTGGATCAGGAAGCCGCCGACGCCGTCTTTATCCCAGAAGCGGCGCAGCATCTGCTCGGTCAGCGCCTGGGCCTGCTTCCGATAACGGTCCTCTTTCGTGGCGGCATAGAGATCGAGCAGACCGTCCGCCGTATACGCGTAATCGTCGAGGAAGCCGGGAACCGTGCCGGGCGCACCCTGCCGGGCGGCTCGGAGCAGACTGCCATCGGGTCGGGTCAGGGTTTTGGTCAGGAAGTCGGCGGCCCGGACGGCGGCGGTACGGTAGCGTTCGTCGCGCGTAACGGCATATCCCTTTGCGAATGCCCCGATCATCAGGCCATTCCAGGACGTCACGATCTTGTCGTCGGTACTGGGGCGGATGCGGGCGGCACGGGCGGTCAGGAGTTTGACGCGCAGCGGCGCAAAAGCAGCCGTCTGCGCGGGACTCAGCGGCGCAGGCACGGAGAGCACGTTCCGTCCGCCTTCAAAGTTACCCCTCACGGTGACGCCGTAGGCTTTCTCGAACCGCTCTGCATCGAGCTTGCCGAGCGCGGTTTCGATCTGTTCGGCGGACCAGACGTAGAACCTGCCCTCTTCGCCCTCGCTGTCGGCATCGAGGGTGGCGTAGAACCCTCCGGTCTTCGGGTCCATCATCTCGCGCAGCACGAAGTCGAGTGTGCCCTGCGCGACCTCTTTGTAGAGCGCTTCATGGGTCAGTTCGTAGGCGTCCAGATAGATCTGCGCCAGCTGGGACTGATCGTAGAGCATCTTCTCGAAGTGCGGCACGAGCCATTTGGCGTCGGTGCTGTAGCGGTGGAAGCCGCCTCCGAGCTGATCGTAGATGCCGCCGTGGGCCATGCTGTCGAGGGTGCGTGTGAGCAGTGCGAGGATCTGCGGGTTATGGCTGCGGCGCTCCTGATCCAGCAGGAAACGCA
>JAYTGR010000722.1:0-10365 GCA_043733205.1 Chthonomonadaceae bacterium | reverse complement strand
CTCCCTGGGGCTGGCCGTCTTCCGAAACGGCGACTCCTGCCTCAGCCGCCACATTGCGGAAGCCTTTCCCCTTCTGGTTGATGTAGAGCTCGCCCGGCATCTCATCGTTGCCCAGATAGAGGTCCGGCCAGCCGTCTCCATTGACATCCGCAAAGACAACGCCAAGACACTTCCCGTGCGCCTTTCCCAGTCCCATCTCCCGAGTCACCTCCTTGAAATGGCCGTGGCCGAGGTTATGATAGAGGCTTCCGACCTGTGGATTGTAGGAAGCTGGGCCGCAGGAAGAGGTGACTTTGCCTCCTGCAAAGCTGCAGAACTGCATGGCGCTGGGAGTAAATTCGACATAACGGCCGATATAGAGGTCCAGCAGGCCGTCATGGTCGATGTCTGCAAAAGCAGCGCTGGTCGCCCAGGCGGCAGGCGAAGAGGCTTCGAGACCGGAGCCGCGCGTGATGTCCTCGAACTTCCCGCCGCCCAGATTGCGAAACAGACGCACGACACCATATCCGGTAAGGAGCAGGTCGGGACGCCCATCGTTATCGACATCTCCCACAGCGCAGCCCGTGTACATACCGGGCTGTTCCAGCCCGCTGCCCGCCGTTACATCGGTAAACGTGCCATTCCCGTTATTGTGGTAGAGCGCACAGTGGCCCGTGCTGCTCGCCCCGGTCGGTCCCACGAGCAGGATATCCGCATGACCATCCCCGTCATAATCGAATATCGCGCAGCCGGAGCCGATAGTCTCCAGTATCGTCAGGGGCGACCTGCCGCCATGGCCCTGCCGAAAGGTGATGCCGGCGGCGGCGGTACCGTCTTCAAACCATCCTGGCGTGGAGAAGGAGGCGAGCGGCGCGAGAGGACGGGCCTGCCTCTGTCTGCCGCACGCGAGGCAAAAACAGAGTCCAAGCGCGATCGCTGCCAGAAAACATTTACCGGACATTTCGACTCTGAAAATTGCCACGTCTCTGTCGATTTCTTTAAGGGTTTCCGCTGTTCGGCACGGGACTGCTGCGGTTCGGTACAGGAGGCTGTGTATGGGCGGCCTGCAGACTTGCAATCTCCGCAGTGACGGCGGGGCCGCTCGCTCCCATGCGCTGATAGATAGTATACTGGGTAAGCGCCCCCTCATCGTTCCCGTACTTACGGTAACTTCGCGCCAGCTGCAAACGAAGGGCACGGTTCTGCGGATCCGTCAGAATACGGTTGGAGAGGCCTTCCATCTCGCGCTTCGCAGCGCCCAGTTCCTGCGAAGCGGCGATCAGTTTGTCGCCTTCCGCTTTCCGACCGGTTTTTACGAGACAAAAACCGAGGTGGTAGAGAGCCTGGTAGTCGGAGAGGTCGATCTGCTGCGCCTTTTGGTAGTATGGAACAGCTTGGCTCCATGCGCCAGCGCGTTCATAAAGCTGCCCCAGAGCAAAGTCCGCTTTCTGCATACCGGGCTCTAAGCGAAGAGTCGTCTCGAACTCCTGTTCCGCCTGACTGCGCAGTGCCAGCGTATCGCTTTGGGCCATATAGAGCTGACCGAGCAGCAGGTGCGTGGCTGCATCGTTGGGATTGAGTGCCAGGGCTTTTTTGTAGGCCTGTTCCGCCTCTGGGAAGTGCGTGTAGTAGGCCGTCACCTGTCCGAGGTCCCGCCAGATATCCGCCTGTCGGGGCTCCAGAGCGGCCGCCTTCTGCAGCGAGGTCAGTGCGAGAGCAGGCTGATGCGCCTCGCCGTAGAGTTTGCCAAGGTGATACCAGGCGACGGCGTTTTCGGGATGCATCTCTGTCAGCTTTTTAAGCGGGTCGATCGCGGTCTTGGGGCTGCCCGCCTGGTAGTAGACCTGCGACAGTCCTAGATAGGCGCTTGCTTCTTTCGGATCGAGCCGCAAAGCCACTTCGAAGGCCTCTTTCGCCTTCTTCAATTGGCCCTCGCGGAGCAGGACGTTCGCCAGGCCAAGCTGGGCTTTCGTCATCTGCGGGGCGATCTTTATCGCCCGCGCAAAGGCATTTTCGGCATCTGCCAGATCTCCAGCCCGCACCAGGGCCGAGCCGTAGTAGAGAAATGTAAGAGCGTCGTTCGGATCGTCGTGGATGACAAGTGCGAGCTGTTCGACGGAGAGATTGCGGAGCTGACGCTCTTTCGCCCAGTCGCTGCGCCGCACCCCAACGCTCGCTCCGACAGTGATCGCTCCCAGCAATACGAGGACGATCAGACGGGATTGCGCACGCTTTGGGTTCTCGGACCGAATTTTAGTTGGAGGGACTTTCATGGTTTTTGCGGGTCGTCTGCAGGCGGCGGACAGGTGTGCCCCTGCGAGAGAGGAGAGACGATTTTTCGAGAGGACAGCCCAGAGACTTGCGCCTCCAGGCTGTACAGCGAACATCGAATACGTGACTTATGTGCGAGTTACGGACCCGGGCAGACCGATCCCGTCTGGAAGCCCCATGTGGCTCCGGGGTTGTCCTGACCAGGGATGATAGTCTTGTTGGCGGGATAGTTCGACTGGAACCAGTTGTTGGGGCTCTCCGGGTTGTACAGCATGTTGTTTGTCGGATTGCACTTAAACGTGCCACTGGTGGGGGAAAGCCGAATGAACTTCACATGACCGTCCACATAGCACACGTTGCCGCCGCCGGTGTGGCGGGGCAGCGCCCAGGTGAATCCCTGCCATTCCAGCCAGCCTGTGACCAGAGAGGCGTTGTTGCCGAAGATAGTATCTTCCATCAGCCAGACCGTGTTGGGGCGTCCCAGCCAGTCCACACCCGCACGCCCGTTCCAGTCGGAGTGTCCATCGACCAGCAGGAAGCAGTCGGTCGGCGCAACGATCTTCGCGTCGTTGACAGGATTCCGACCGGGAGCCAGCTGATTGTTATAGAGGTAACTGACCGGGTTGCGGTTCCACTGCCATATCGTCGGGTCTTTAGGGTCTTCGGTATCGTCACCCGAACTGGGGCAGTAGTAGATCCCCTTGTTCTTGACATAGGGAGCGACCGTATTCTGCCACTCTCCGGTACCGACGCCGCCGGCAGGCTGCCATCCGCCGAACGGATATTTTTCGTCGTAGTCCTGAGTGTACATGCGGATACCTAAACCGAGCTGGCGTGTGTTGCTGGAGCAGGAAGCGGTACGCGCTTTTTCGCGGGCCTGTGCGAAAACAGGGAACAGAATGGCGGCCAAAATAGCGATAATGGCGATGACGACAAGCAGTTCGATGAGAGTGAAGGCGCGCTGATGGCACCTCGTTGTGTTGCCTTGCATAGTAAAACTCCCTTCTTATGAGATCTTTCTAGCCGTGAACTCGATGCGAACCGAAAAATGGGCCCTTAATGGCCACTGCTGCCTCCGGAACCCGGACTGCCGGCATCGGGACTGCCCATAGGGCGGTCGGGACTGCCTGTGGCCGTACCACCGGCGGATGCGGGCATATGATCGCGCGGAGGGCCATTTGTGCCTGCAGAGCTTCCATAGGGGTTCTCGCCGCTGCCGTTCTTCGAACCAGGTCCCAGGAATTTCCAGCCCATAAACCCGATTATGAGAACAAGCAGAGCGATAACGGCACCCACCATCGCAGGACTCACCTTCTCCTTCATTGTAATCACCTCCTTATCCTTGAAATTATGTTCCTGCAATATATCACAAACCACGCTGCCCATGCAACCCAAAATGAGCCTATAAGCACAGCATACTGCACATCTGGCTTAAAAATGGCTAAGAAAGGGCCGCGACGGAACATTCACCGTGTTAAGTTCGGATTCCTTCCTGTCTCTTAGAAAATATTATTTTTTGATCGCCCCGGAATGCTGCCGCGCAGGGGAATAAGGAACCTCCTAGGCGCACTGCATCGCCCAGCGCTGCCACCTCTATACCGAACCGACAGCGCAAAAAAGAATTTCTTGCGCTGAGCGAGCGTTGAGAGAGCATGCTGTCTGTTCAATTAGTAACCGAAATCGCATTCCCGGATGTCTGTCGGAGTGTCGATTTCGACCGGCTACACAACGCCTTTTTTGAGTTCATCGAGAGGATAGAGGGTGCCGCGCCAGACGATTCCCTGGCGGCGGCAGGCAAGCCACGTGGAGTGCAGGATAATATAACCCAGCATCAGCGCGGCCAGAGGATAACACAGACCGTAGAGGCAGCTGGCGTCGGAGACACGGCGCATCGCGCCCGCGCCGGACATCATGCCGAGCAGCGCGCCGACTGCCAGCCATCGGCAGGGCGCCACGAGGATCAGCGCCGCTATCGGAAAGACGGCTGTCAGAATCAGGCCGAACACGCCGACCAGCATGCGGGGCATCTTGAAATCGAAGCCGGCGAAAGCGTTTTTCGTCAGGCACTGCATCACCCCTCGGAAGCCGATGACCCAGCGTACGGACAGCAGATCGCTGCCATCGACCAGTTCCGTACGAAAACCGTGCCGCTTGACGACTTTGCCGAGTTTGGTGTCGTCGGCGACTTCCATCGCCAGCGCGCCGTGTCCGCCGAAGGCACGATAGGCGGAAGTGCGGACCATATTGAACGCTCCAAACCCGAAATAGGCGGAGCGGCGGGGATCGGCGACATCCCAGATCCGACAGCGCAGACTGAGCATGAGGCTGAAATAACTGGCGAACAGCCGCTCCCAAAAGTCGCGGGTCTCGATGCGCGGGGAGACGACCAGATGGTCCGCTCCCACCCGTCGGGCGTAGGAAACAGCGCGCAGGAGAGCGTCCGGCGAATAGACGACATCGGCGTCGGTAAAGAGCAGCCAGTCGCCGGTCGCCTCCTGGCTGGCGACATGGAGGGCATGATTTTTGCCCAGCCATCCCGCCGGCAGCTCCACGACATGGCGGACACGCAGGCGCGGATTCTCTGCGGCCAGACGTTCGAGCAGCGCGCCTGTGCCGTCGGTAGAGCGGTCGTTGACGGCGATGATCTCCATACACGGATAGTCCATCGCCAGCAGGCTCTGCATAGCCTGCTCCAGGGTAGCGGCCTCGTTACAGGCAGGCACGAGCACCGACAGCGTCGGCAAAGTGTCTCTTTCGCTGGGCTGGAGCGCGATTCGGGAGAGACGCTGAAAACGATGTCGGTTCAGCACCAGCATCCCGGTGGCGGTAAACCAGCCCATCGTGATGCCTCCGGTCAGCAGACAGCTCAGCAGACGCCCAGAACGCATAAGATGCAGGAGAAGGTGCAGTATCAACGGCAAGAGCAGTTTCCTCTATTCTTCGGGGCCGGCCATCGCAGCACTGGGTAGATCGTGCAGCAGGGACCGAGGCCTCCCTGATTGTATCCGAAACCGTCCCTTTCGCGCAAGGGGAGACGCCTCTCCTGTATTGCCCTCCCGGATTTCAAGGAGGTAGAAGGGGGGCGTGTTGGTGAAACATCCGCTATGCCGGTTGTCTCACGGTCAGAGCGGCGCACGCCATGCTCTCCCAGGTCTAGGCACATTGCCGGAAGGGCGCTCACGCCGCCGTGACAAACGGGAAATGGACAGGGAGGAATCATGAGTACGGAACAAGAGAGTATTTCGCGTCGCGAACTCCTCGGGGGGGCAGGCCTCACCGGAGCTGGGCTCATGGCGGGCATTTTACCGGTCCATGCCGAGCGGACGAGCAGTCGCCGCCGAGTCGGAGCCAACGATAAACTGGTCATCGGCCTGGTCGGCTGCGGGGGCATGGGCGCGGTAGACATGGGCAAACTGATGGAAAAACCGGAAGTGCAGGTCGCCGCGCTCTGCGATGTAGACAAGAACCGGATGCCCAACGATATCAAGAGCGTCACGGCAAAGTACGGCAAAGCGCCCGACCTTTACGGCGACTACCGGAAGATGCTGGAGCGCAAGGACATCGATGCGGTCATCGTCGGCACGCCCGACCATTGGCACGCGCTGGTCCTGATCAACGCTGTGGAAGCAGGCAAAGACGCCTACTGCGAGAAGCCGATCTCCCACGACATCACCGAAGCCAAGTCGATGGCCGCCGCCGTCAAGCACTTTAACAAGATCGTTCAGGTCGGCACCTGGCAGCGCAGCACGGATGTTTTTACCAACGCTTTGAACTATGTCAAATCCGGAAAACTGGGTAAGATCGTCAAAGTTCGTGCCTGGAAGGTCGAGGAGCGCGGTGCAGGCCGGGGTGTCGTGACGACCCCACCGCCCAATCTGGACTTCGATATGTGGACGGGGCCAGCGGCCGCCTTCCCCTACCAGGCCAATCATGTCCACAACGCCTGGCGCTGGTTTAAGAATACGGGCACAGGCAAGACGGGAGACTGGGGCGTACACATGATCGATATCGGCCTGCTCGGCATGAGCGAAGGCACCGATCTCGTGATGCCGACCGAAGTCTGCGCCTTCGGCGGCAAGTTCTCCTTCGTGGATGATGACCGCGATACCCCCGATACGGTGGAAGCCATCATGCGCTTCAAGGATCCGAACTTCCTGCTGCAGTGGGAGACCGGCCGCGACCAGCCTGGTAAGCCGGACCATGGGACGGAGTTTGTGAGCGCGGATGGCAAAACGCTGCAGGTTTCACGTGGTGGATGGTCCATTATGGACCCCAAAGGCGATCCAATCCCGAAAGAGCGGATCCCGGCCACCAACGACCACTGGCAGAACTGGCTGGACTGCGTGAAGTCACGCGAGCAGCCGCGCTCGAACATCGCCTCCATGGCGCAGACAACTATCACCTGCCATCTGATCAACGTCGCCCTCGAAGCAGGCGAATCGATCCAGTTCAGCAAGGAAAAAATGGATATCGTCGGCAAGACCGGCAAAAACAGCATCTACTACTCCCGCGAATATCGCAAACCCTGGAAACTCCCGATCTACAAATAAAGCTGCCGTATAAAAGCCGCTCGTAAGCGAGCGGCTTTTATACTCTTCTGTCCCCGAGGCGTCTTTGCATTCGCGTCTCACTCCTTGCCAGCAAACCTTCGCTTGCCGAATTCGATATTTTATGGTAACATGCTCACTACTACCACGCTGTAGCATTTTATTTGACGAATAACTCCCAGTTAGATCGCAATAATTGCATCAGTGATTGCGTAAGGTTCTAAATCGTAACGTACATTTTTTCTGAAGGAGGCGTCCGAATGCAAAAAGGTTTTAAGAACCGCGGTTTCACACTGATCGAACTGCTCGTCGTCATCGCCATTATAGCCATTCTCGCGGCCATTCTGTTCCCTGTATTCGCGCAGGCACGCGAAAAAGCGCGTCAGACCAGTTGTCTCTCCAACAACAAACAGATCGGGCTGGCAACAATGATGTACATTCAGGACTACGACGAAACCTTCCCGGCGGAACCCTGGTATGGCAACAATCGTTTTGACGGTGTGCCGGTAATGGGATCTGGGGACCCAGGCGCGAGTCCGTTCAACTACAAAGACGAACTTCTGCCGTACATCAAGACGCAGCAGATATGGATCTGCCCGACCAATATTCCGAACGGTTCCCTGGATACGCGACCACCGAACCTGGGCTACCATATGAACGGTAATGTCATCACCCCCACCGGGCTCGCCCTTGCCGCAATCACCGCTACATCGAACCTCTTCATCATGCGCGAAAGCGGGCGTGGCTATGTCTTCAATCGCGCCTACATGCGGCCTGTTCCCGGCTACTGCGACGACGTCGTGGCCTACGAACAGGGCAACACGAAGACCAACTTCATGCCGCACTCGAAGGGCTATAATCTCGCCTTCGCCGATGGGCATGGCAAGTGGTTTCTCTCTACTGCCGCCCAGCGGCTGGCGATGTTCCCAGCAGACCCCGACGACAGCTACACTCGGAACCCTGGCGTTCCCTACTGCCACCCTTAACTCTGTGTTCGCTTCCCTAACCCGCCCGCCCACGCTCTCCTTTCAAAAGAGGGAGTGTGGGCGGGCGTCTGTTATGCGATCTGTATAGGAGGAGAGCACAGCAGATTTGCCGAATGCCGTACTGAGGAAGGCGGTAGACGACGATGACGAAAGCGACTCTGTTTGTTCTTTTGATGCTCATGGGAGTGACAGCAATGGCACTGGCGCAGGAGGGCGGTACGGTCCCGCTGAAAATCACCGGACGCGATATGCACGATATGACGCTTCGCGCTCTGCCGGGCGGCGAATATGAGATCCATACAACGGGCGGTGATCCCTACGCCTTTACCGAAAAAATGCCGGCGGCCTTCGATGCAAAGCGGAATCATGTGCTGGCGTTCGAGTTTTTCAGCACGACCGGGACAGACCATTTTCAGGTCTTCGTTTTGCCGCCGCTGTCGGAGGATCGCAGTATCAAAGCCGCAGGGCTTGCCAACAGCGAAGGCTGGTCCGCCTACGCCCTCGATCTCCAGCCCATTTTCGCGAAGGCAGGCGGCAGGGTGGAGGGATTGCGCCTGGATTTTGGAGGGTTTGCAGGCAAAACCATCCGACTGCGCAGTCTGCGGATGCGGGAGCAGACGCCGCAGGAAGCCCACCTGGCGGCTGGCCGGGAAACCCTGCGGGAGGAGGAGCGGCTGCGGGACGTGCGGCTGCGCACTTATCTCCATCATGACTACCCCTGCCGGGTGACGAATGTCCTCGTAAATGCGCAGTATGTCGTGATTTCGGGCGAACTGGCCGGCATGCGTACCCTCGATCTCTCTCTGGTCGAAGCGCCTCTCTCTGCCGATATTACCGAAATCAAGCGATTTGCCACGGTTCTCCCTCTTCACGCCGATAGTAAAGGCCATTTTACGGTCACAGTAGACCGTCAGCGCCCCTCCTCCTCCTCCTCCGGTGATGCCACTTTCGACCGTCTGCTGGCGCGCTGGGCGGTGGCAAAGCGTACAGGCGATACCTTCGAGCTGCTCTCCCATGCCCGTTATCCGGACAGCGTCCAGGCGCTCTACGATCTCCCGGAGGAGAAGCCGCGCAGCAAAAAAGGTATCGGAGGATTCACGACAGGCTGGCCGATCAGCGATGTGACCGACCTGGGCCTCTCCGCCGCCACCGTCAACATCGTACTGAACAGCCTTTTCGCGACGACACCAGGGCCAGGCCGCAGCGAGTTTCGCTATGCCGGCCGCACCTGGTATACCGAAGACCAAAACATCGCGGGTCTGGACCGCACGCTGCAGGCGACGGCACAGCATCGGCTGGTCGTTTCGGCCATCATTCTGCTCGGTCAGGGCGGAAACGCGCCGCCCGAAAGTTTCAGCCATCGTGTCGCCCACCCCGACGCCGACCCGTCCGGTATCTTCGTCATGCCCAATGTGTCGAGCGAAGAGGGTTTGTCAGCCTACGCAGCGGCTCTCGATTACCTCGCACAGCGCTACAGCAGGCCAGATGCGAAGTATGGGCGTATCCATCACTGGATCATGCACAACGAAGTGAATGCGGGCTGGGTCTGGACCAATGCGGGCGACAAAACGCCGCTTCTCTATACCGACCTTTACCACCGTTCGATGCGTGTGGCGCAGCTCATCGCCCGCCAGTACAACTCCCACTCCAAGGCATTCATCTCGCTGGAACACCACTGGAACATGCGCCCGACACATATCTACGCCGGACGCGAAATCCTGGATTTGCTGCTCGATTTCTCCGCCGCCGAGGGTGATTTCGACTGGGCCATCGCCTTCCATCCCTACCCGCAGAACCTGTTCGATCCCCGCGTTTGGGCCGACAACGAGGCCACTTTCACCTTCGATACCCCAAAAATCACCTACAAGAACCTGGAAGTCCTGGATGCCTGGGTCCGCCAGCCCCGCGCCCGTTTCCTCGGCAAGACCCTCCGAACCGTGCATTTAACCGAACAGGGCCTGAACTCCATGGACTACACCGCAAAATCCCTGACCGACCAGGCGGCAGGCATGGCCTATGCCTGGAATAAGTACAAATATCTTGCATCCATCGAAGTATTCGACTATCACAACTGGGTAGATAACCGTGGAGAGGGCGGCCTGCGCATCGGCCTGCGCCGCTTCCCCGATGACAAGGAGGAGCCACTGGGCAGGAAACCGATCTGGTTTGTCTATCAAGCATTAGGCACGCCCCAGGAAGCGGCAGTCACCGCTTTTGCCAAACCGATTGTGGGCATTGCGGACTGGTCGGAAGTACGGTATCATGGCGCGATCAAATGATGCGACACTGCTGCAGGAGCCCGAGCAACAGCCACTTCCCCTGTTTGCACGAACTCCGATTTCATCTTCATCCTCCGTAAGCGCCCTCAGGACACCAAGCAGCTCTACAGCATGTCGATCGAGGTGAGACCGCACCCAACGTTTTCCTAAAAGGTCCGCCCATACTCCGCGATGGCAGGCGCGCTGAAGCGTCTGCCCAGCCATTTCGTGAGCGTCGATTTGTCGCTGAATTCCGACCCTACCAGAACCGATCCCCGCCCCTAAAGAGGCAGTCTGTCTTTGGTAAGGACCGTAAACGGCCCT
>JAYTGR010000721.1:0-3894 GCA_043733205.1 Chthonomonadaceae bacterium | reverse complement strand
GCGGCCTGGCATGCTCGACGATCTGGGGCTGCTGCCGGCGCTCCAGTGGCATCTGGATCGCTACACGACCCAAACGGGCGTCTGCGTGGAGTTCGAGGAGGAGGGGCTGCGCGACCGACGCTTCAACCGCGCCTCGGAGACAGCCGCCTATCGCATCGTTCAGGAAGCATTGACAAATGTCGCCCGGTATGCAGAGATCAAGTCCGCCCGCGTGCGGGTGCGCGTGGTGCGCGACAAACTGCATCTGAGCATCGTAGACCAGGGCAAAGGCTTCGAGCCGGATGTCATTTTGGCGGCGGGACGCAGTAACGGTCTGGCCGGCATGCGCGAGCGTGCGCTGCTCCTGGGGGGGACGTTCGGAATACAGTCCTCTCCCGGCGCAGGAACACGCCTGATGGCGGAACTCCCGCTTTGACAGGAATACATCGTATGAGAGGTCCATGGGTCGAGGTGGAGGGAGGTCTACTGTGCCAAATATAAAGGTGATACTGGCGGACGACCATCAGATCGTTCGCCAGGGACTGCGGGCTCTGTTAGAAGCCGAACCGGATGTGGATGTCGTGGGGGAGGTGTCCGAAGGACTGACGGTGGCCGACATGGTTACCAAACTCAATCCGGACGTGCTGGTGCTTGATCTCATGATGCCCGGTCTCAACGGGTTGGAAGTGACACGCCAGGTCAATCAACGCTCGCCCGGAGTCCGCATCATCGTGCTCTCCATGCATGCGAATGAAGCATATGTTCTGGAGGCGCTGCGAAACGGCGCGGCAGGCTATGTGCTGAAAGAATCGAGTACGGAGACGCTGGTCACCGCAATCCGCACCACGATGGAGGGCAGACGCTATCTCTGCGCCCCCCTGTCGGAGATGGCGATGGAGGCGTTTCTGCAGAAAGCGCAGAACGTGGCCGTCGATCCCTACGATTCGCTCACAGGCCGCGAACGCGAGGTGCTGCAGCTGGCAGCGGAAGGCCATACGAACACGGCCATTGCGGATCGGCTTTCTATCAGTCCTCGTACCGCAGAGGTCCACCGCGCGCGCATCATGGAGAAGCTTCAGCTGACGAATCAGACCGGCCTGATCAAATATGCGATTCGCAAAGGGCTCCTGTCCATCGAAAATTAGACCCACCGTTACCTGCGGCGGACGACAGCACCTCTGCCTGCAAATTCATGAATCTGCCCTGATGTGCCTTGTAAGAGCTGAGACCAAGAGGAATGGAAAACTGGACTGTCCGGAGAGGACTTGACCGCATGCGTAGTATCAAGGTGTTACTGGCGGACGATCACCGGGTGGTTCGTATGGGTGTCCGCGCACTCTTGGAAGCCGAAACGGATATGGAGATCGTCGGAGAGGTCGAGCGAGGTCAGGCTGTAGCGCCGGCCGTCGAGCTCCTGCATCCCGATATGCTCATCCTGGACCTGATGATGCCCGACATGAATGGGCTGGAAGTGGCACGCCTGGTGCGTGAGCAGTATCCGGAAGTCCGCATCGTCATACTCTCCATGCACTCCCATGAGGCGTATGTATTGGAGGCTTTGCGCAACGGAGCCTACGGTTACGTTCTGAAAGATGCCAGTTCGGAAAATCTCGTCACGGCCATCCGCAGAACCCTGGAAGGACACTCGTATCTCTGTCCGCCGCTCCAGGAGCTGATCATCAAAGCCCAGAGCCTGAATCTCTGGAACGCCTGACCCGATAAATTTCTCCCTGCAAATCTCAGATCGTAAGGTCATGCTTCGCCACAATACCTCCTGAGATTAGATCGGCCTGCGCGTAATTCAGGAACATTGCGGGCGTTCACAACGTTTCACAAACGACGATTTCGTCAGCATGGCTACCAACAGGGAGGGCAAAGATCATGGCAGACATTACCCCTGCGCTGAAGAAGGGGCAGGCTCAGGCAGAAAATACAGCCCGGCAGGCCGCTCCGTGGGTGGAGCGAACGGCGCGGTTAGGATACGGGGCGAAGGGCATCGTCTATATCGTGATAGGCTTTCTTGCCGTCGAAGCGGCCTTTACCAGCGGAGGCAAAACCACGAACAGCCAGGGGGCGCTGACGACGATTTTCCAGCAGCCATTCGGGCAGTTTCTCCTCGCAATCGTAGGCATTGGGCTGGCGGGCTACGCCCTCTGGCGTTTCGTGGAGGCTGGCCTCGATTCAGAAAACAAAGGCAGCAGCGCCAAAGGCATCGTGACACGCGCAGGCTATCTCTGCAGCGGCGCAGCCTATGCCCTGCTCTCCTTCACCGCTTTCCAGCTCATCACAGGTACGACGCACGGTGCCAACGGTTCGACAGGCACACAGGACTGGACGGCCAAACTGCTCGCTTTGCCTTTTGGTCAGGGACTGGTCGGGCTGGTGGGGCTCGTGGTCATCGGGCTGGGGATCGGGCAGTTTGTAAAGGGTTACAAGGCCGACTTCGATAAAAAACTCAAACTGGACCAGATCCCGGCGGCTTTTCGCTCCTGGGCCGTCTTCAGCGGCCGATGGGGATACATGGCCCGCGGCGTCGTCTTCACGATCCTGGGAGGCTTTCTTATCGAGGCCGCGATGCACTCCAATCCCCAGCAGGCCAAGGGCATCGGCAGTGCGCTCGATCTGCTGGCGGAACAGCCTTATGGGCTTCTGATGCTTGGCATCGTCGCGGTCGGCCTCCTCTCTTACGGGATCTTCATGCTGGTACAGGCTAAGTACCGACGGATCGCCATGTAGACGCCGGAGAACAGGCTGACACTTGAGTCGTGTAAAATTCAGGTGCAGCGGCTGCGCAGTCCCTGGAACAGCTGCCTGTTCCAGGGGCTGATCGTCTTAGGCTGTCAGGCTTTCCAGAAGGGAGGTCAGGCACCGATAGAACGGCGCGATACTCGCAATGACGACACGCTCATGGATCGTGTGCGCGCCCTGAATGTCGGGACCGAAAGAGATCATCTGCAGCGTGGGCCGTTTGCCCTTGAAGACGCCGCACTCCAGACCCGCATGCACTGCCATAACGTTCGGCGGATGGCCGAGCACCGTCTCGAAGACGCTTTCCGCCTTCCCCAGCAGAGGGTTGTCAGGATCTGCAGGCCATCCCGGATAGCCTTCACTGCAGACGACACCTGCGCCTGAACTTTTCAGACCTTGCGTAACTCCTTCCTGAAAAGCTGCAATCGCGCCGTCACAGGACGAGCGGGTGGAGCAGATCAGGCGCACGCTCTGTTCCGTCGTCTGCACGACCGCCACATTATTGCTTGTCTCGACCAGATCGGGCACAACCTCCGACCATTTCTGCACACCATGCGGCACGGCTTCGATAGCATCGAGCAGAGTGCGGGTCTGATCAGCGGAAATCGGAAATAGCGTCGTCTCCGAGGCACAGCGCTCGGTGCGGAAGTTCACAGGACCGGCAGCCGCGCTGAGAGAGGCGTGCGTTCGTTCCGCCAGGGCGGGATCTGCGCAAGTGTCCTCCAGGATTTTTGCCTGCGCTTCCGATACCCAGACCACGACTTCGGCCTCACTCGGAATGACATTGCGCGCGGAGCCACCGGAGAACGAAGCCAATTTCAGCGCGTCCTTCCCTTCCGTCAGCCCCAAAACCTCTTTCAGAAGCATCTGAATAGAGTTGCCGTTCCGTCGATGGATCTCGACTCCGCTATGCCCGCCAGGCAGGCCGTTCAGGCTCACACGCAGCGGTATCTCCCCGGCCACAGGTTCGCTGCGCGTCACCCTCCACTCCGCCGTCATGTCGCGTCCGCCCGCGCAGCTGACACAGATGTCGCCAAGCTCCTCCGTATCCAGGTTGAGGAGCAGATCGGAGCGCAGCAGAGCCGGATCGAGATCGCGCGCTCCGGTCAGGCCGGTCTCTTCGTCCATCGTGAACAGCAGTTCGAGCGGCGGGCAGTCGGTCACTTC
>JAYTGR010000720.1:0-1244 GCA_043733205.1 Chthonomonadaceae bacterium | reverse complement strand
TCGGGAAGCGCCTGCTTTCCCATCCTCAGCCGATCTCAGGAACGGTACAGCAGCCCTGCCGCGTGCAGGGCTGCTGGTTTTTGACATGGATGGGGTGATTACGAGTGAGCAGATCTATTTGGAAGCCGCCCGATGTACGATTCAGGAGCTGATCGAAAGCGGCGACTATTGTGGCGCGAAAGACTATTTCGGCTCTTCTCTACCGTCCAGTAGGCATTTCCAGCCTATTGAAGCGGTCATTTCTCCCCGGCTGGTCACCGCGCTAAAGACGCGCGCCATTAATTCGAACTGGGATCTGTGCTATCTGGGCGCCTGTCTGCATATTGCAGGCATACTCCACGAGACGCAATACCTTTCCACGCTGGATCGGCTCGATAGGCATGTCTCCCTGGAACGCATCTTACTCACGCTGCGCGGCGCTCCTCTGACTGGCTCCCTCACTGCCGCTCAGGGCGAGCAGACAGTCCACGCTTTTCTCTCTGCTCTCGACAGTGATTCCAGCGCCTCCCCGCTCGATGCTGTGAGCGGCTTCATCGAACGCCAGTTGGGAACCCGCTTCACCTGCCTTGAACCCCGAAACCAGCTCTGGACTCTGTGTTTTGAAATATTTCAGGAGTGGATGCATCAGGACAGGGGTTCTCGTTATGCCGCGTCGATGCCTCCCATGGCATTCAAGGAGGAGACTATCGTGGATGCAGGCCGGCTGCTCGCTGCTTTGACGCGCCTGCGCCGCAGCGGCTGCGTTCTGGGTATCGCGACCGGCAGACCTCGAAAAGAAGCCATACCCCCCCTCGAAAACGCGGGAATCCTTTCCTGCTTCGACCCCGAACGGATCATCACCTACGACGATGTCCTGGAAGCGGAGAGCTTTTTGATGGCTCAGGGCTCTCAGATGAAACTAGGCAAGCCCCATCCGTTTGTCATCCGTAAAGCCATTTCCCCCCACGCATCTTTGCTGGAGCTGACTTCCCCAGACGGTCCTGCTGCCTCCTGTAACGCCGTCATGATAGGGGACTCGACCGCGGACATAATTGCGGCCAAGCGGGCCGGATGCTTCGGCATCGGTGTGCTCACCGGCCTCGGCTGGGATGAAAACAGCTTCGAAATAAAACGCAGTCTGCTGCTCTCGTCAGGCTGTGACACCGTCGCAAACAGCGTTCTCGACCTCCCCTCCCTCTTAGGAGCGGCAGATTGAGGACAGGTAAAATAGCGAATCGACTGATGGAGGCTGGGTATGATCTGAT
>JAYTGR010000719.1:0-3906 GCA_043733205.1 Chthonomonadaceae bacterium | reverse complement strand
CACAAGCGAATCTTCATCCCCGGCGGCTACAATGCGGGCAGTCTTGGGAGAAGAACGGAAACAGGATGATGACAATGGCCTTGATGGGGAAGGGGAATGCCGGCCCGACGCCCGGCGTCGCGCTGACGCCGCTGGAGCGCGCCCTGCTGCGACTGCTGGTGTCGGGCCGCACTTTGGAGGAAACGGCACCCGCCCTGGGCCTGCCTCTGCCGGACGCCCTGCGCCTGCTGACCGCGCTTCAGTCCCGCTTCGGCGTTTCCAGTGCGACCCGCCTCCTCGTCCTTGCCGTCCTCAATGCCTGGGTGTGAACGCCTGCCTATAGAGAACAGCGGATCAGCCGCTCGGCGGCAGGGGGTGCAGCTCCTCCATCGGGCGTCACAGTTCCGCAGTTTCGACCGGCAGCCGCGCCCTTATTCCGTCATTGGGTGGGAGAGTGCGGCGTTCCGGCACCGCGCGGGGGACGCTGTAGTCCTCACCAACCACCGGAACCGTCGCGACCGCTTCGTCCGCCTCAGCGGCGACCATCAGCGATCGGTCTGCCGGGCTAAGGACGGATGGGTCCGCACCCGCCGCCAGCAGCTCCCCCGCCGTTTCCCATAGACCGCGCTCGACGGCCAAACTGAGCGGCGTTTCGCCGCTCGGCGTATGCACGTTCACCTGCGCGCCCGCCTGGAGTAGCATCGACACTAGGTGCGGGTGCCTGAACTTGATCACGTTGAGCAGGGGCGTAAAGCCGGTCCGGTGGACGCAGTTGACGTCCGCCCCCATGTCCAGCAAAAACTTGGCCACCCCGTCCTGCCCCCAGAAAGTGGCGCTCAAGAGCAGGGTGTTGCCGTCGGAGTCCAGCGGGGTATTGACATCGAAGGCGCGATCAAGCAGGCGCTGCCGAACGTCCTCCCAGGCAGGGCGCAGGACGGTGTACGGCTGCTCGTCCCCCAGGCCCAGTGGGCGCCGGCCAGTCGCCAGGAGCCGAACCTCCGGACAGTGGGTCAGGACAGCGTCGGCGAGGCGGACCGCCGCCTCCTGATGACGCTCGCAGTTATCAAGCAACAGGAGCGGCCGGCGCGAACGCAGGGCATCCAGAACGTCCAGGAGAGGGAGCGTCGCGCGGAGAGGGCGCAGCCCGAGGACGTGCGTCGCCACCTCAGCGACTTGGGCCGGCTCCAACACGAGAGAGAAGTCGATCCGGCAGAAGTCCCAGGCTAGGCGCTCGACCACGGTCCGGGCCAGGCATGACTTGCCGACCCCGGCACCCCCGGTCAGGGTCACGAGGCGCCTGCCCCGCAGCAGAGCCGTCACATGCTCGATTTCTTCCTCGCGGCCGACGACAACCACCGGCTCAGGCATCGGCCGTGCAGCCGGAAACGCCCCGGATGGGCCGGCGGAGAATCGGAAGCCGCTTAGGTCTGAGGGCCGGCGACGCAGGTCGTGGTAGAGGCGTGTCGTCTCCTCATTGGGCCGGCGCAGCGGCTCGTCACGTCGCAGGCGTCGCACGACCTCCTGGTAGGCTGCCACGGCGCTGGCCGGATCGCCACTGCGTTCCAGGGAGCGCATCAGTCCGCACAGGGCGCTCTCCCGTAGGGGGTCGGCCGACAGCAGTCGCCGCCAGCAGTCCGCGGCTCCGACCTCCTCTCCGCTTTCGTGCTGATGGGCGGCCAGTTTCTCTAGAGCATTTAGGAACGACCGACGGCGCTTCTCGCGCTCCGCGAAGGCCCAGGGCTCTTCACAGCCATCCAGAAAGGGGCCGTGGTAGAGTGCGACAGCCTGCTCAAGGGCAGATGGGTCCCCTTGCGCGACAGCGCGATCAAATGAGACCACATCTACCTCTGCGCCCGTCAGGTCCAGCCGAAGGGTGCGAGGATGCGGTGCCTCGATCCGGCAACTATGTGTACCGAGGGCATGCCGCAGGTCCCAGAGGCTCTGGCGCAGGCTGCGATTGGCCGCCTCGGGGTCGGTTTCGGGCCACAGCCCGTCCGCGACCCACTCCCGCGTGACCTCACGCCCGTGCTGCACAGCCAGGAGAGCCAACAGCCACGCCCCCTTGCGCGACCGGAGCGGGCGCAGGGCTGCCCCGTCAATCAGGATCTCGACCGACCCGCCGAAGGTCCGTACCACAAATTTCGCCGCAGCCATGTTCCTGATATGCCTTTCGATCGTTCTGTCCGTCGATAAGAGCAGCCCCATCAGGCCCTGCCGCTGATGTAATCCTGTGATGTGATCCTGTTTCGGTGTAACGCTTTTGCCCGGTCACGGTAGATGGTTTCGTACCGCCGGTCTCTGTATTATAGCACTGTTTTCGGCGCGAACGGTGTGTCTGCCGCTTCGAAACATAGAATTACCTCCGCCATGGTCCTCTGTCACAGCAGAACGAGGTGGTGAAAATTCGCTGCCGAAAAGCGTGGCCGTAACGCAATTGCTGTCGATTCGTAGACGAGTTCGTAACGCGGCATCTGCTAAAATGACAGTGACAGCGGGCCGGTGACAGTGCTTGTCCTCCGGAATGTGGCGTCCGCACTAACCCCCACCGCACTGGCTACCCGGAGGGCAGGCAATCAAGCCTTTGAGTACCAGCGACTCTCCCGCTTTCGAGTCGCCCCACCCATCACTAGACTACGTTCTAATGGAAAAGGAGTCACCCATGCATCTCAACCCTCCTGCCTCGTGCTGGCGCTCTTTACCGGAAACGGACTTGCGGTTCTGCCCGCCCATGCTCAGGTCAAATTCGTGACCAGCAGACCGCCCTCGGCAGCATGAGGACGCTGGCAAGCTCGCGGGGAAAAGGAGAAAATGCTTGGGGGCAGTGCGCCCATTGTTCCCGTTTTAAGTCGTTCTCGGTCGTATCTCATTCTGAAAAGGAGACAACCATGTTTACCAAGATCAAGACTTCACAGCACTCCCTCAGCGGATGGCACTTTCGGCGGTTCTCCGGGGCGGCCTCCCTGGCCGCACTCAGCCTCTTTCTGCTGGCGGGCTGCGGCGGCGGCGGGGGCAGCAATGGCAACTCCGGCGGGGGCGGGAGCACGGGAACAGGCACGACTGGCACGGGAACAAGCGGCACGGGAACGGGCACTACCGGCGGCACAAACTCACCCTACATCGGGAGCTACCAGGGCGTCTATCTAAACACCAGTGGCCCATCCTCGCCCGACGCCGGAACCGTCGCGTTTACCGTTGCTGCGAACGGAGCCGTCAGCGGATCGGACCTTGACTTCACCGGAGATGGTTCTACGAATAAGTTCACCGGCACCATCAGCAGCAGTGGCGCTTTGGTCACGAATTCTGCCACCGGGACTCTGTCCCAGAATTCAACGACGCACGTTTTCAGCACTTCGCTTACCGAACCCAATGGAACAAAGGCTATGGTGAATGTCGGACTGGCTCCCACTACCAGCCCGCTCGCCGGCTCCTACTCCGGCACGTTTTCGTCGTCAGGCGGAGATCAGGGAACAATAACCATGATCATAGGTTCCGGCGGGGCCATCACAGCAACTGCAACTCAGGCCGGTAAAACCGCGACGCTGCCAGGGTATGTAGACGTCAACGGTACAGCCTACCTGCCATTCGTAGCCGGGGGGGTGCCCACAAATGCCGTGGGCGGCTTCACGCTCACTGGTACTACGCTCAGTGGAACGTTGCAGGATTCGTCTTCCGATGGCTCCAAGGCTACCTATACTTTTTCATTGACGAAGAAGTAAGGTGCCCGCAGACCTTCTCGGTCACTGAATAGGGGGCGAGCGATTTTCAATCACTCGCCCCATTCTCGTCAAAAACCCCTCCAAAAACCTGGTAAATCCACCGATACTCGTCGTATAATGCAGCAGTGCGGTCGCTTGGCTGCCGGGCTGTAAAAGTTACTGGGAACTTCGCCGTTCTTATGGAACAATGTTCTCGGCTTGAAGCCCCCCC
>JAYTGR010000718.1:0-3908 GCA_043733205.1 Chthonomonadaceae bacterium | reverse complement strand
CGAGAATCGCGCTGCCTCCGAGGTAGGTGGAGTAGTTCAGCACGGGGTCGATGACGAGCGGCCGCGCGGTATCGTAGTGCGCCAGCGCAAAACTTACGCTGGTCTGTCCGTTCGGCAGCGTTTTCAGCTGAAAACGAGCGGGCACGGTGTGTTTACCGGCCGCGTCCTGCTGATAGACCGTCGGTTTCTGCCACTTCAGTTCCCGGCCCTGCGCGCGCACGACCAGTTCCCCTGCAGTCGTCACACGCACACGCTGCGCTCCGGTAAAGTGCAGTTTGATCTTCTTCGGGTCGGCATGGGGAGCGACGATGAAGTCGTACTCCAGATGGCGCTGATTACCGTAGTAGACCAGATCCACGCCCGGATAGACGCCATGAAACCCCACCCGTCCGAACGTCGGAACCCCGGAATGCCATTTCTTAGAATCGTTTCCGATAAAGTAGTTGACCTGGCCTGCCAGTGGCTGCTGCTGGAGCACCGACGCCTTAGGGTCCGCTCCTACCATCTGCATCCTCAGTGCTGCACGCGCGATCTTCTCCGCTGCCCCGAGTGCATGCCGGCCTTTGAGGAGACCATGTTTCTCCTTTTGCACCGGATGCACGGCCATGCTGAAGACTGCTTCGGAGGGAGTGAGAAAGAGGGTGCTGTCGCCGCTGTGGGTCAGGAAACTTACATGAGAGTCGGTCTGGCCCTCGTTACGCTCGAAGGAGAGGGGAATCCGGCCAAAATCTCTGACGGCGGGGGCCTTTGTCGGACGGACGGGAAGGCTGGCGACCGGAGGGAGAATCCCTTCAGCCGGTGGATCGCTGGGGCCAGGCAGGCTCTGAGCGTTGGTGGCGCCCAACATCAGGAGGCCGGCAAGCAGGGAATGACGTCGATTCAATGATCTGCTCCTTAGTGCGAACGAGACATGCTGCAGGACAAATTCATCCTCGGCAACGGCCCGGAGGCGGTGTGCCAGCGTCGTGCAGCCAGCGCCCAGGGAAGACGCTGTAAATAGAAGAATGGGGAGATAATCGCGCGATTCGCAGTCCACATCTTTAGGGGTAATGCAGAGCTTCTCCGACACACGGCGGAATACACTGAATGCTTGCAGCATTGATTGTACCCTTTTGGAAGAGAAAACACTGTCAATGAGGAACGCGCCTCTCGGCTTTCTCTTCTGCGATGCACCCAAAAACTCCTCTTACAATGGACCATTTTCCTTGAAGAGAATGCAGGAATCCTTCCGCAGAGCGAAATCTTCTGCAGCAGTTATATCCTTCTGCTTTCTTTACCCAGGACCTCAGAGACCTCCGCCTGGATTTCGCATTGCACTGTGGACGTTATTCTCTTCCGAGGAGGCGAATTCCTGCGCAGGAATTCGGAGCAGGCAATGAGGAGAAGTTTCTGCTTCCGCTGTTCCCGACAGCGCTTCAGCGCCAGGGCTGGATGACGGTTTTGACAGCGCCGTTGGAGCCGTCAAGGAGTGCGGCCAGGACAGTCGGGAGAGAGGTGAGCGGCGTGGTCTGCTGCAGGAAGGCACGGGCAGGGACATCGCCGCACACGATCAAGCCGAGCGCCTGGCGGAAGGTGTCGGGGGTGTGGTGGAAGGCGCCCACCAGAGTGAGTTCGTCGTAGTGGACGCGGTGGGTGTCGAGGCGGACGAATGTCTCCGCCGGACAGCCCCCGAACAGACTGACGGTTCCGGCCTTGCGGACCAGCGCGATGGCCTGCTCCCACGCTTCCGGTCGGCCGACGGCCTCGATCACCTTGTCGGGGCCGCGCCCACCCTCGGTTCGGCTGCGCAGAGCCGGCAGAATGTCGGGAACGGCGGCGATGTCGAAGACCTCGGACGCGCCGAGTTCGGCGGCGAGGGCGAGGCGTTCGGCGCGCCGCCCTGCTGCCAGCACACGCGCCCCCGCCAGCACGCAAAGGC
Source organism: Chthonomonadaceae bacterium (assembly GCA_043733205.1). Lineage (GTDB taxonomy): Bacteria > Armatimonadota > Chthonomonadetes > Chthonomonadales > Chthonomonadaceae > JANXLO01. Next base: position 1,990 of record JAYTGR010000718.1, on the reverse strand, counting down.
GCACGAATAACAGACCGATGGGACCCAGGCCTAAGACCGCGACCGTCTCTCCGGCATGCACCGGAACCGCTTTCATCCCGCGCACCACGCAGGCCAGCGGCTCGGTCAGAGCGGCCTCCGCAAAGGAGAGAGAATCGGGGATCGCATAGAGGTTTTTGGCGGCGATGCGGGCGGGCACGGTCACGGCTTCGGCGTAAGCGCCGTTCAGAAACAGCAGATCTTCGCAAAGTTCAGGCAGGGCGCGGCGGCAGTAGCAGCAGGTGCCGCAGGGCGCGGAGTTGGCCGCGACGACGCGCTGGCCGATCTGCCAATCTCCAGCACCTTCCCCGACCGCATCGATGGTGCCCGCAAATTCGTGCCCAAAAACGGCAGGTGGGCGGATCATGCGGGCATGATAACCGCGTCGAAACACCTTGACGTCCGTGCCGCAGGTGAGCGCGGCCCCGATCCGGACCCGCACCTCCCCCAACCCGACCGCAGGCACTGGGACGCGCTCGATCCGCACATCCTCCCTGCCATACAGAACAGCCGCCGTCATCAATGTCGGCTCGCTCATAGCATTACCAGCACTTTCAGAGAGCTGTCGCGCGGATGCGAGGCGAGATCGAGGGCATCGGTGATGGAATCGAGGGAGAAGCGATGCGTAATGAGGGGGCGCACATCGACGCGTCGGGAGAAGATCAGATCCGCTGCCTCGGCCTGCAGCGTGATGTCGCTGCTGTAGGAGCCGAGCAGTCTCTTCTCCTGCATGCAGATCGCCCCGGCATCCACCTGCAGTGGATCGTTCAAACGGGTCTGCGCAAAGAGCAAAACGCTGCCCGCCTGCCGCACCGTTGCGAACGCGCCTGCCACCACTCCTGTATCCGGCACCGCAACGACAGCCAGGTCGGCGCCACGCCCCTCCGAGAGTGCGAGAACGGCAGGAAGCACGTCCTCGGTATTGGAATCGAGGGCGGCGTCTGCGCCGAACTGGCGGGAGATTTCGCGGCGTGAGGCGAACCGGTCGGTCGTCACGACACACGCTCCCGCCGCCTTTGCCAGCAGCGTGAAAAGCAGCCCTATCGGACCCTGCCCGATCACGAACACCGTATCGCCCGCGCGCACTCCCGCCGTGCGTATCCCTTTGAGGCAGGTGTTCAGCGGCTCGACGAAACTGGCCTCCTCGAAACTCACGGCGTCGGGAATCCGCACCATTCCTCCCGCCACACACCAGTCCATGACCCGCACATACTCGGCGAACCCGCCGCCCGCCGGCTCGAAGCCCGCTGTCGTTCCGGTCTGCTTATAGACAGGGCACTGCGCGAAGGCGCGACGCGAACAGAAAAAGCAGTCCGGACGCAGGCAGGGTACATGATGGTTGAGAACGACGCGCTCACCGATCTTCCAGCCGGTCACTTCCGCGCCAAGCGCCGCAATCGTTCCTGCCGTCTCGTGCCCAAAAATTCGAGGCGGCGGCGTCAGACCCAGATGGATCTTCTTCAGGTCGGTGCCGCAGACGCCGCAGACCGCCACGCGCACCAGCACGTCGCCCGGTCCGATCTCCGGTATCGGCACCTGCTCCACATCCACCCGATCTATGCCCCGATAGACTGCCGCGCGCATCGTCTCCGCCATCGTCGGTCCCTCTCTTCGGTCTCCATTGTCGCCTGCCTCATTATAGACCGTTCCGGGCAGAAAATCTACGCCCCGTTCAGGGCCTCGGCAACGACCTGTTCGGCGAGGCCGAGCGAGAGCGTCATCCCGGCCCCGCCGACTCCCGTCACGATCGTAACGTTCGGTTCCGGCCGCGCGACGACATAGGGCTGTGAGAGATGCTTGGCATAGACGCCGTGCCAGTGCGCTGCGACCTGCAGATCGGGGACGAGGAGGAAGGTGCGCAGATAGTCGAGGATCAGGGTGTCGATTTCGGAAAGATCGAAGGGCTCGATAGCCGCATCGTACTCGTGCGAATCGCCTAAAATCAGCTCGTTCCTGCCGTTCTGAGACGCCA
>JAYTGR010000717.1:0-10402 GCA_043733205.1 Chthonomonadaceae bacterium | reverse complement strand
GATGATGCCGGAGCCAATTCGCAACCCCCACCATTTGCCGACGAAGACCTGCCCGGCCTGCAGGCGGGAATTCACATGGCGTAAGAAGTGGGAGCGGACATGGAACGAGGTCCGCTTCTGTTCGGAGAGGTGTCGTAATCAGAAGAGATCTGCGCAGGATCCTCCAGAGAAGGCATTGTAAGAGAAGATCAGGAAAGAAACGTGACTCTCAATAAGACTTGCCTCCTCACGTCTCCTCGGAACGGGTTTCAATCGCTGGGGAGGAAGACCCATACGTCGGGGCGGCCGCAGTTGCAATGAACCGCGCGGGAGAGAAAACTGCCTCCTGCCCACGACAGATAGATCGCCATACGCGCTCCGTGCCATGCACCTGTCTGCGTCTGCCCTTCTGTGTCCAGAAACGCTAGACGCCTCTCGACGGAAGGGAGCGGATGAAAGCAGGTCTCGATGCTGCGTGTACGGGAAGGCTCGTCGTCCTGATCTCTGTCCAGTTTCCGCAGGAGATTTTCCAATACCATCCTCGGGGCTCCATGCTGCAGCGCGAACGTATCCCCTTCAAACACGCCACGCTGCGAGGGAACAGGCAAAATCAACAGGCCCAGAAAGCTTCCCATCGTGAACCACAGGCTGAAGGTGACCAACCCTGCAACCGAAGTAAGGTCACCCGTCAGCAGCCCTGCCAGACAAAAGCAGATCGTGTTCCACCCGATTGCAAGTAAGAGACCGCGTGTGCGGGAGCCGCTTTGGAGTATCCCTGTCTTGCGGAGGCAGACAGTTTCCAACTCGGCAGAGGAAAGCGCTTCTATCCAGGCTGCCGGCACGATCAGCCGCTCTCGTCCTGGCAGTCCCGCAATGCCGCCTGTGAAGTAGGGGCCGGTATGCACGGCGAAAATCATTCTCAGTCTCTTCCGGCCGCCTGACAGGCTCGCAAACTGCTTCTCTTGTTCTGGGGTAGGGCGTTTGTATGTTATACCGCCGAGCAATATTGCCATAAGAGGCTGAAGGCTGAGCAGAAGGAGATTCAGGCAGACAAACGCTCCCAGAAACAGCGGAAATCCCCCTGTGCGAACTGCGTAGAGAAGCGTGAGAGCAATGCCCAACAGAATCAGACTGTGTAACAGCACTCCCCGCAGCCAGCCTCGCAGAAAGACAGGAAAGCGAACGGCAGTTCTCCCATACTCAGTCGGCAGAATATAGCCACCGAAGAAATCGAATGGGCCGCTCAGGACGGCATAAGCAAACAGGATGCCCACCAATAATCGGATATCCGAACCGAAGCTCGCTTTCCCAACGGTAAGCAGGTGTGACGGAACCTGAAAGAACAGCAGGCAGGCGGAGACGACTACAATCGTTCCCACGCCGCTGATTCCCAGCCATAATCTCGCACGCGCATAACTCATCGCGACTTTGACCCCCCTGATTCTCTCATCTTCAGCATGTGAACTTCGGCTCATACAAGACGACCGCTCTGTCGAAACAGCAAATGACAGGACCGAAAACCGGCACATTTTCTGGAGAGAGCTATCGATTGTGTTTACGTGTCAGGAGCTCCCGCTGTGACAGCGAATACGGTGTGTCAGAACCTATCGCTGCGCCAGGAGACGCAATTCGGCTATGACAGCAATTATCGAGATCCACAGGTGCAGCTTCCTTCATCGGAAAACGATCGGATCCAGAGAGTGCGTACCATCGGAACCAACCCCCATTATCTTCGGAAAGGAGTACAAAATTGGATGTCAAACGATATACCGCCCATTCTGCGTGACCTGCCCAGCGAACTCATTGGAGAGCGTGTGCTGCTCCGGCCTTATCGGGCAGGTGACGGACAGGCGCTCTGGGAGGCCGTCGATGAATCGCGGGAACACATCCTGCCGTGGATGCCGTGGGGCGATCAGCACAGTTCGCCAAGGGACTCGGAAGCCTTGGTACGAAAGTGGCAGGCAAGCTGGCTTTTGCGGGAAGATCTGGCGCTCGGTGTTTGGGAACGCGCGACCGGACGTTATCTGGGGGGGAGCGGTCTGCATCGGATCGACTGGGAGGTGCCGTCGTTCGAGATCGGATACTGGCTTCGGCGCACGGCAGTCGGTCACGGCTATATGACCGAGACAGCGTGGATGCTATGCCGGTTTGCCTTTGAACAACTGTCGGCACAGCGCGTCTTCATCCGATGCGGGGCGGGCAATCACCGCAGCACTGCCATTCCAACGCGGCTGGGATTCGTTCCGGAAGGCAGGATGCGCAACGCCAATCGCGACACGAACGGCGCATTGTACGACATGCTCGTATTCGGCATGACGCCAGAAGACTATGCGGCCGCACTCCGACAGCACCCTCAGCCGTAGTTTGTACGAGATTTGCAGGGATAAACAATTTCGATATGGTCCTGCCACGCGTCCGAGAGCGAAGGCGGGAGTGAACAGTTCGGCTGGGAGGTCGAGCCCGTGCAGCAGCAGAGCGGACGTAATCCATTCGCACTTTTCCCGGCAATGAATTGCCGATCTGATATGGGAAGAGCGCACCTTTTCGTCCCGAACTGCGTCTGCCGTCAGCGCGGGGTTTCAACCCCGTGAACTGGAGAAGGAGGAAGAGCGCGGGGGAACGGGCAACATACCGGGACGAACATACTTTGTGGAGAGAGAACCAGAGATGCTTTTGACGGACATTATCGAACGGGGCGCACAGGACTATCCGGAGCGCGTGGCCCTGATCTTTCGGGACCAGCCGACCTCATTCGGCGAGATGGCGGTCGCGGTGCGGCGGCTGGCGGCCGGCTTCCGCGCGCTGGGAATTCAGCCGGGAGAGCGGATCGGACTGCTGCTGCCCAACTGTCCACCGTTCGTCTATGCCTACTATGCTGCGGCAATAATCGGCGCAGTCGTCGTTCCGTCCAATCCCCTGCTCAAGCCTGCGGAACTCGCCTATATCTGGCGCGACTGCGACCTGCGGGCCATCGTCACCGTGCCGCAGCTGCTGCCGGTGGTGCAGGCGGCGCGGCAGAGCCTGCCCGGTCTGCGCCACATCGTCAGCTTGGCAGGACGCGAGGAGATGCCCGATCCGGCTGTCGCGGATACCATCGAAGGATTTGTGGCGCTGGCGGATCTGATGCGCCAGGGCGCGGGCAGGCTTGCGGCGGGAGAGATGCCGGACGCGCCGAATCGGGATCCGCAGGACTGCGCTGTCATCATCTACACCTCCGGCACGACCGGCTACCCGAAGGGCGCGATGCTGTCGCACTTCAACCTGATGCGCAATGTCGAACAGGTGCAGCAGGTCTTTCAGTTCTATCCCGACGACCGCTTTATTACGATCCTGCCGCTGTTTCACGCGTTTGCCGGCACCGTCTGCATGCATACCGCGCTCGCGGTCGGGGCTGCCAGTGTGCTGATGGAGAACTTCGCGCCCGCCCGCGCCTTCGAGACGCTGGAGAAGCACAGCATCTCCATTCTGTGCGGTGTGCCTGCGATTTTTCATGGCCTGCTGCAGTTTCCAGAGGGCCGAGAATACGATCTGTCGAAACTCCGTATTCTCGTCTCCGGGGGGGCGCCGCTGCCCGCCCCGACCCTGCATGCGCTGGAAGCCCGATTCCAGCTGCCGGTCCTGGAAGGCGACGGGCCGACCGAGTGCAGCCCTGCAACCTCCGTCAATCCTCTGCACGGCGTACGGAAGGTCGGCAGCGTCGGCCTGCCGCTGCCTGGCGTGGAGATCGCTATTTTCGACGACGACGACCGTCCGGTCCCGGCCGAGGAGATGGGGGAGATCGTCGTGCGCGGCGACAACGTCATGCTCGGCTACCTGAACCAGCCGGAAGCGACGGCGGAGGCGATGCGCGGCGGCTGGTACCATACCGGCGATATCGGCAGGATCGACAGCGACGGCTATGTCTACATCCTCGACCGCAAAAAAGACATGATCCTGGTCGCTGGCCTGAACGTCTATCCGCGCGAGGTCGAAGAGGCGCTGTATCATCACCCGGCGGTCGCGGATGCGGCCGTCATCGGTCTGCCCGACGCCCTGCGCGGCGAAGAGGTGACCGCTGTCATCGTCCTCAAAACGGAAACGACGGCCTCTGAGCGCGAACTGATCGTCTTTTGCCGCGAGCGCCTTGCCAACTACAAGGTTCCCCGCACCATCCTGTTTCGGGAAGTTCTCCCACGCGGCGGCACCGGCAAAGTGGTGAAGCGTCTGCTCAAGAAAGAGCTGGAAATGGAGCCACCGGCCTGATAAGCACGTTGGCGAGAATTAATCGAAACTTAACGGTCTCTTAACATCGGCTTAACACGAGGTCACTATACTATAGATCGTGCTCACTCTCCGAGCGACGATCACCCTTTTCTCGTTTTGATCGCTCTGCACAGAACGGTCACTGGCTGGACACTTCGCGTGTCCGGCCTCTTTTTTTGACTGTGCGGACGTTGACGCCTGCACCGCAGCCCTGTATAATAGAGCCATGAAGTATCTGACGCAGCTCCTCGACAAAAAAGTGCTGGCTCCCAACGGGGTTTCCGTCGGCAGAATTATAGACGCGGTTGCGGTGCTGGGGGGGCGGCTGCCTTCGGTCAATGCCGTGATCGTGAAGACGGACAGCGGGGAGTTTTGCGTCCCGTATGGGCTGCTGGAGTTCGAGCCTGACCCGCAAGGTCCGAAGGGCAGCGGCCAGATCTATGGCGACATTCATCTGAAACGGTCCCTGGATTCGATCATCCCGTACAGTCCTGCGGACGACGATCTGCGGCTGCGCCGTGATGTGCTCGATCGGCAGATCGTCGATGTCCAGGACTACCGCGTGGTGCGCGTCTCCGATGTCCGGCTGGCCCAGTGCGGGGAGCAGTACTGTGTGGTAGGGGTAGACGCCAGCCTGCGAGCGACTCTGCGCCGCCTGGGAGGGATCAGCAGGCCCATCGAGCAGGCGGCCAAGCTCATTCGCCGCCCACTGCGCTCCAACCTGATCGCCTGGGACGATGTCCAGACCCTGGAGCCTGGCTCCGCAGGCGGACGCATTCGGCTGAAAGTCTCGCACGACAAGCTGGCGCGCCTGCATCCCGCCGACATCGCCGACATCGTCGAACAGCTCACCCCACAGCAGGGCGCGGAGGTGATCGAGTCGCTGGATCCGGAAACGGCCGCCGATACGATGGCGGAGGCGGAGCCGGAAACACAGGTCTCGATCATGACCGTACTGGATGATGAGAAGGCGACCGATATTCTGGAACAGATGGAGCCGGACGAAGCCGCCGACCTGCTCGACGATCTGCCCAACGCCCGCAGCGACGAACTGCTGGACCAGATGGAGCCGGGGGAGGCCGAGGGTGTGCGCGGCCTCATGGCCTACGATGAGGATACGGCGGGAGGGCTGATGACGACCGAATATGTCGGGATCGAAGCCAATCTTACCTGCGAACAGACGATCAATCGTCTGCGCGATCTCGCTCCGAAAGCCGAAACCATCTACTACGTCTATGTCGTGGATCAGGAGAGTAGGCTGGTGGGCGTTCTGAGCCTGCGCGATCTGGTGATCGCGCCGCCGGAGACGCATATCTCCGGCATCATGGTGAAGAATGTCATTCACGTCTATGTCGAGGACCATGCCGACCAGGTCGCGCAGATCATCGGGCGCTACAATCTGCTCGCGGTGCCGGTGGTGAGCGACGATGAGCGGCTGGTAGGCATCATCACCGTAGACGATACCATCGAGCGTCTGCTGCCACAGGAACGCCGCCGCCGTCTGCCTATGCCCGCTATTATGAATGACGACGAATAGCCCACTGCGGCTGAAGAAGGAGATAAAAATTGAAACAGCGTCTGCAAACCCTGCTTTTCGCAGCGGGATCGCTCCTGCTGCCTGTGATCGCGTTCGCGCACGATGACGACGACAAGCCCCAGCCGATGAATGCCCACGACAAATCGATTCAGTCCTGGGCCTGGGTCATGATCGCCGCGCTCATCGTTCTGCCCATCGTATGGTATCAGTTCCGGCGCTGGCAGATCCTGCGTTCCGGCAGCCAGTCCCACGGAACAGGCTATCATCAGGACTGAACGCTGTCTCCGCGTTCATCCGACACTTCGGAGAGTTCCGGCCGGTAGGGAATGAGGCGGGGGATCCAGTTGCGCACCGCTTTGCGATAGCGGATAAACTCCTCGCCGAAGCGATCTTCCAGCTCGTCCCGCTCGAAGATCGCAAACAGGACCAGCGATACCAGCCCTATGTCGGCTATATAGAACAGTATGTAAGGCGTGGGGTACTGGAGAGGCAGCAGCAGGGCGAGCAGCAGTCCTGCTATCATCATCGGGTTGCGCACGTAAGCGTAAGGCCCTGTCAGTACGAGGCGGCGCGGCGGATCGAGCGGCAGCGGTGTGCCGAATCCTGGATAGGCGAAAGCGAGAATGGCCCAGGTTCCCAGGGCGAAAGGCAGCGCCAGGAACGAAACCAGGAGCAGTGGGCTGCGGAGGTCGAGCAGCGGCCGCACGTGTTCGCTGTGCGTGAGCGCCAGGACCACCTGCGGCAGCAGGAGATAGAAAACGGCGGCGATACTGACGACATAGAGCACGGAGCGGGCGCAGCAGGCCCACCGCCGCCAGAACGGGCGCGGCGAGGGGAACAGCCCTGTATGATAGACAGCCAGCGTAACGCCCTGCACGCTCAGCAGAAAAACGGTGTCCGCCAGCCACCAGTGCGTATCCGCGCGGGCCAGAAAAAGCATCTGGCTCGACACCACCGCATCGAACCCCACCGTCACCGCCGTCCACGCCAATAGATACAGAATCACGAAACGCGGACCGCGCCAGTAACGGCGCAGTTTCGAATAGAGCCACGTCAGGAAAAAGCCCCAGACCAGCGCCCAGTCCAGATGCAGATCGATTGGAATGCCATGCAGAGTGAACGGCATCGGACGGTACGTCCAGAAGCCCCGATTTACGACGACATAGTCGAGCAGCATTCCGACACTCAGCTGCGTCCATACCGCCATCACCGCCTGGGGAAACTCCCGTCCCCTGGGCTTGAACCAATAGTAACCCACAATCAAGTAACCGAAAGAGCAGACAAACAGCCCGAAACGGAACAGCGGAAAATGGGCCAGCACCCACTCCCGATGTATCATGGTTTCGCGGCCTCGGCGCGCTGCTTGATATTGCGCAGCGCGTATCCGTGCATCTGACCCATCGCGAAGTTTTCCAGGGGGTTCCAGTAGAAGCCGGGCTGCATGCGCTGCTCATAGACGGTGCGCTGGCGCAGCAGGCTGCCGCCTGGACACGCGATGGCCTCGAAGCCGGTGCTGCGAAACGTCAGCCAGCGGGCCAGCTTGGTGCCGTCCTCCAGAATATCGTAGCGGATGGTGTGGCGTACGGGATCGATGGTCTGCTGGCTGACGATGGTATTCGTGCCGGGCCACGGCTCCGAACGGGGATCGAAATGCATGCGCGTGATGCCGTTCGAACCGTGTTCGAGGCGGGTCGGCAGCGGAAAGCCCAGTTTGAGAAACAGCGGGAAGTCACGCGCGACCATGTCGCTCTGCGCAATGGTCTGCAGGACGCGCTCCGGCGGGGCGGCGACGAAAATCTCATCGACTACAATATTGGTCGCGGGATTGTCGATATGGTTCCGGTCGCTGGTCAGCATCGCCGTGAGAAAAGGGACGAGTAAGATGGCCAGCGGCCCGCCGCGCCGACGGCGCTTGGCCGACTTTGAAGTGGCATCGTACAGCAGGTAGCCGAGGACTGCGAAAGCATAGAAGAGCGGAGCGGCCATGAGAATGCAGATGGAGCCCTCTCCGACGAGAGGACACACTACGCAGAGCAAAACGGTCACTACCTTGATCGTGGTCCCCAGTCCGGACTGGGGACGTGTCAGATAGGCCACCAGGACCCCGATCACCAGCGGAATCCCGATAAACATGGCATACGTCTGCACCATGTCGGCATTTACGGTGGCGCGATAGATCAGGCCGAAGACAAAGGCGGAGATCAGCAGAATGACCCAGAAGTGATTGATCGGGGTGAACTGCAGACCGGGCCGCGCCGCTTTGACTCTCAGACTCATCGACTCCGCGCCGCATTTCGGGCAGAAGTCTCCGGAAGGGGTCAGCCTCTCGCCGCACAGCGCACATACTTTCGGCGGTAAAGGCGGTAACGGTGGTACAGGCGGTATATACGGGGCCTCCATGGCAGCTCTCCCTTCCCTCAGCCAGAAACACAAACGAATAAACTCATCATATCACCGAATCCGCGCCGAAGTCAACACTTTGAGAAAAAAATCACAATCTTGCCTGGCCCCTTGTTCCCTTCCCGCTGCGGGAAGGGAACTGGGTGTATCTACTGGCGGATGAGGGTGAGGAGTTCGTCTCGTCTCTTTTCCATGTCGGCCTGAGAGCCAGCTTCGAGGTTCAGGCGCACGACGGGGTCGTTGGCGGAGGGGCGGACATTGAAGCGCCAGTCGGGATATTCTACGGTGATGCCGTCCCGGAAGTTCTGCTGTCCGTCGGCGTAGGTCGTTTTGACGCGCTCCAGGGTGGCCTGCGTATCTTTGACCGTGGAGTTGATCTCACCGGAGATATAGTAGCTGCCCAGACTCGCGACCAGCTCGCTGAGCTTGATGTTCTCCTCGGAGAGCATCTGCAGGATCGAGAGCAGGGGAATATAGCCGTTGTCGGCGTAGAAATGGTCGCGGAAGTAGTAGTGGCCGGAGACTTCGCCGCCGAAGACGGCGTTTTCGGCGCGCATCGTGCGTTTGATGTACGAATGCCCGACGCGCTCGGCGATCGGCCTGCCGCCCAGGCGCGTCACCCAGTCGTCGACGGCCCGCGAGGCGCGCAGGTCGTAGACGATTCCGGCGCCGGGATCGCGTTTGAGGAAGTGACGCGCGACCAGCGTCGTCACGAAGTCGCCAGGAACGGGCTCGCCTGTCTCGTCCAGGAAGAAGACGCGGTCGGCGTCTCCGTCCCATGCCACGCCGAAATCCGCGCCCTCGGCGGGCACGCGCTGGATCAGCTCCTCGATGTTCTCCCGCTCGAACGGGTTGGAGACATGGTTGGGGAACGTGCCGTCCGGCTCGAAGTACATTTCGGTCACGGTGAGCTGCGGCATACGGGCGAAGAGGGCGCGCGCAGGCAGACCACCGACTCCGTTGCCGGGATCGGCGAGAATACGGAACGGCTTGATCCTGCCGACCTCGACGAACTGCATGAGATGATCGGTGTACTCGCCCAAAATATCTTTTTGCGTGATCTTCCCCGCTGCATGCGCCTCTTTGAAGCTGCCGCTGCCGACGAGGTCTCGCAGATCCTCCATACCGGAGCCCATGCCGATGACATGGGCTCCCGCCCGAACCATCTTCATCCCATTGAGTTCTTTGGTGCAGTGGGAGGCTGTAATGATGACGCCCGGGAGATGCCATTTCCCGCTGGCATAGTAGACCATGTCGGTCGTGGCGAGGCCGATGTCGATGACATCGACGCCCTGGGTGTTCATCCCTCTCGCAAGGGCAGCAGCCCATTCCGGACTGGAAAGGCGGGCATCGTAACCGATCACGACGGTCGCCTCCCCGAACAGGTCGGCCAGTCCGCGCCCGATCTGCTCCACACCGTCCGGCGTCAGAGGAGCCTGATAGGTGTCCGCCGCGCCGACTTTGCCGAAATAGATGCTGCTCTCGTCGACTAGATCGGGCACCAGGGCACGAATATCGTAAGTTCGAAAGACTTTGGGGTCTACCGCCGTCATGAAAATGTCTCCTCCGTAAAAATTCGCCGTCCGCTCGCGGCGGACCTCACCTCTTGTTAAACACAAACTGTGCCAACTCCTGCCCGCTCGAACGGAACGCAGGGTCAATCCGTTTTTCCTCTGTGAGCGTTCGGGTGGCACGATGGACTAAAGTCCTTCGCTTGGGGCCTCCGGCCGAAGGTCCGCCTGCGCGGACTCGGATACGGCTCTTTGGCGAAAACGGAATGACCCTGAGCAGAACGGCATTTGACACGGCTTCCGGTTGAGGATATACTGGAAGCGTTCTGCGCCTTGCTTCTATGGAAGGCAGGCGGCTGAAACAGATTACGCCGAGGGTTAAAAAGGGGAGATAGGGCATGACAGGCAACAGCGCGAAGGAACGATTTCGGGGCTGCTATGTGGCGACGCTGACACCGTTCGACGCCGACGACAGACTGGATGTGGGCACGGCGGCCGCGCACGCGCAGTGGCTGGCAGAGAACGGGGCGGAGGGCCTCTGTCCGGCCGGGACGACCGGGGAGTTCCTCTATCTGACCGAGGCCGAGAAGATCGCGCTGATCACGGCGACGGTGCAGGCGGTCAAGGGGCGTATTCCGGTCATCGCGGGGGTGTGGGGATTACGGCCTGCCGAGATGGCACGGCTTGCGAAGGCAGCGGAAGATGCCGGAGCCGAGGGGGTCTTTCTGCCGAC
>JAYTGR010000716.1:0-3915 GCA_043733205.1 Chthonomonadaceae bacterium | reverse complement strand
CCCGCGAGAAGAGACAGCTTCCGAGAAGCGGACCGACTGTTTGAGCGCCTGTTCGCGGAGTCGGGGCAGGCAGATCAGCGCCTCTCGTCGCACGCGGTAGGCGGAGGGCGTCCACACCCGTGCCGCCGCCACCCTTTCGACAGCGGAAACGGCGGCGGTATCGCCGAAGCGGACGATCGCCTTTAAGACCGCGACTCTGAGTTCGGTATCCTGAGAATTTTCGAGAACGCCGTAGATCGCCATGCGATGGTTTTGGCTCAAGCTGTGACCGTCGCTCTCCGTCAGCGTTGGGAGCAGATTCAGCAGTTTCAGCCGCACGATCCGTCGTATCCGGCCGTTAGGCCACGAAAGCGCTTCGAACAGCGGGCCGATCCAGCGCAGATCGAACTCCTGAAGATTCAGCGCCGCCTTGGTGATGTCCAGCGTATTGACATTGCGGTTGTACAGCAATAGGCCAAGCAGCACAGGCGGTATGAAAAAATCGAAACCGCTGTTGGGAGAGAGGAATGCCAGGGCCAGCACAGCGGCAGTCGACCATGCCATCACGTTGCCGACGGTGCGTCGCACCGGCCGCGTGCGATGTTCCGCCAGACGTTGATTGACGGTGGCCATGACGTTGTACATCTCGACCATCTGCCCGATGTCGGGTTCGGTCCGACCGTCGGACTGCCACTGCCGATGGGAGGGAGGCAAAAGCTCTTCGCCGTGTTCCTCGAATGCCTGCTCGTGTGCCATGGGGTTGTCCTCGTGGGGGAAGTCTATGTGATTCCGACGAAACGCATATCGGGGAGGTTTCGCGTGAAATCCTCCCCGATAAGACTTGTCTGAACCTACTGCTGCGCAGTTCTAAGCCTGCTGGTCCTGAACGAGGATCTCCTTCTTGTAGCCACCGCGCGATTTGTCATAGACGAAGATCGCGATGAAGATGAACAGCAGAATAACCGGCAGGATGACGAGGATGCTAAGACCTGAGATCCCTCCTGCGCTCTGCGCTGCTGCCCATTTCGCGGCTTCGGGTGTTCCCGGCAGCGCGTTTTTGAATGTATCGAGTTTGTCGGTACCTAAGTAGTTGACAATTCCCTGGTCGTAGTACTTCCCGACGACGGCGTTCCCGATCGATACCGACAGCATTCCGACGCCGCCCATGATGGACAGGCCGAGCGCACCGCTTCGCGGGAACCGTTCGGAGACAACGCCCAGCATGGTGGGCCAGAAGAAGCACACGCCGCCAGCGAAGATAACGGACGCGATCGTGGCGGACACGCCGTCATGCGCCTTGGTCAAAAGGAATAGCCCAAGCGATGACAATGTCGCCGATCCGATCAGCATCGCGACAGGGGAGATTCGATGGACGATGTTGCCGGCGAAACCCCGCCCTACTGCCATCAGCCCTGTTATAAGCACGAGAAACAGAATGCCGTCCTTTTGTGTGGTGAAAGTAAGGATGTTCGTCATCCATTGGCCGGTAACGAGTTCTGTGGCAGATGTGAGGGTCATGCAGACCAGAAAGACCAGAAAGAGCGGTGTAACGCAGGCCTTGAACATCTCTGCCATTGAGACACCGGACGCGGATCGCTCTGTTTTTGGGAATTTTTTGCCGAAGAACATAAAGCCGTAGACGATGAGCGGAAGCACCATGGTCAGCATCTGAATCTGCCAGTTGTGATCCTGTCCAGGGCTGGTGGATTTACCTATCCCGGACTTATCTATAGCGTAAGCCAGGAGACCTCCGATAACGATTCCGCCTGGAAACCACATGTGGAAGCGATTGAGGCGTGTGATTTTGTCTTCCGGATAGAGAGTAGCGATTAGCGGATTACACGCCGCCTCTACGAGACCGTTTGCCAGTCCAAAGGCGAGTGTGCCAAGGAACAACGTTGCAAACCCATTGGCGAAGATTGTTGTCAGAATGCCGATGGCATGTCCGACAAAGGCAAGGGCCAGCAGACGACCCATGCCGACGACGTCGCACAACCATCCGCCGATTATGGTCGTAAGGGCGAAACCCCAGAACGCAGTCCCGACGATCAGTCCTATCTGTTCTTTCGACAGGTTGAACTGGCTGCTTAGGGGCGTAATCAGGTTGCCGCGAATGGCGAACGACATCGCGGTGACGATGAGCGAGATGCAGCTCGCCCAGAAGAGCTGTTCTCGTCGGGCAACCCAATAGTCACTGACGGTACTGGTACCTGTCTTACCTTCGATGGTTTCACTGCTCAAAGCGTGTCCTCCTTCCCTGGTGGGAGAGATAGCGATGCGAATGATACTCCCGTCCCTTACTTTTGGACGGGTTGGAACACATTGGATTACAGCGTACGGCCCATCGCTGCGGCGATCTTCGCCGATTCGGCCATCAGCTGCTGGAACTGCTCCGGCGTCAGGGACTGCGCTCCATCGGAGAGCGCCTCCTTGGGGCACGGGTGTACTTCGATGATGAGCCCGTCGGCTCCTGCGGCGAGGGCGGCACGTGCCATCGCAGGAACGTAGCGCGCGACTCCGATGCCGTGCGAAGGGTCGGCGATGACAGGCAGATGGGAGATATGCTTGAGGACGGGCACAGCATTCAGGTCGAGTGTGTTCCTCGTGTAGGTGCGGTCCAGCGGATGCACCCCACGCTCGCAGAGCATCACATTGGGTGTGCCGTGGTACAGCAGATATTCGGCTGCGAGCAGGAATTCGTCGAGGGAAGCGCTCGGGCCACGTTTCAGCATGGTGGGATGCCCCGACTTGCCGGCAGCGATCAGCAGGGGATAGTTCTGCATATTGCGCGCGCCGATCTGCAGGATGTCGGCATGTTCCGCGACAGCGCCGACATCTTCCGGAGAGATGACCTCGGTGATCGTTAGAATCCCGAGCTCGTCCCCGACCTCTTTCAGAATCTTGAGACCCTCCATTCCGAGGCCTTGAAAGGAGTAGGGGGATGTGCGGGGTTTGAACGCTCCGCCTCGCAGGACTTTCGCCCCTGCCGCCTGAACGGCCTGGGCGGCGGCGAGAAGCTGCTCTTTGCTCTCGACAGAGCAGGGGCCAGCCATCACGATGCACCGACTGCCGCCGATCTCCACATCTTTGATCCGGATGACGGTATCGACTTGATGGAACTCCCGCGACGCCAGTTTATAGGGACGACTGATCTGGACGACGTGGTTGACGCCGGGAAGGATCTGCAGGCTTTGGGTCAGCGGCTCACGCACATGGCCGGGGATAGCGCTCGCGACACCGATTGCGATATGTTCGTCGCCGGGGAGTCGGAGCGCCTGCAAACAGTGATCTTCTATGCGATGGATCACCTCTTCAATCTGTTCCGCCGTTGCACTGGCGTTCATCAACACCATCATTGTGTGGTTCCTGCCTTCTTATGTGGCCACCGCCATTGGTCGTCGGGGATGTTCCACTTTCTGCATAGAAAATCCTTCCTGCAATCATGCGTTACTATCACTGCACGCAAAGGCACTTGCGTCCCCTGTCGTTTTTTGCTATACTGCGTAAGACTCGAAGGCATGAGGAGAGATATGAATCAAGGGAATGAGGCAGCCACTGAGGGCGCCGAACGCCCCCCACGCCGGGGAAACTGGATCAGGGCGATCCTGCGTCCGTGGCTGATACTTCTGCTGGTCTGCGGCCTGTTCTCTCTCCACCCCGTTTTTCGAACGACCTTCTGGACACGAGACTATCTGCCCGATGTCGTACAGCAGTCCGGACGCAACATCGTTCTCGCTGTCGGAATGTCGTTTGTGGTGATGACTGGCGGGATCGATCTCTCGGTAGGGGCCGTGCTTGCGCTTGCCGGAGTGGGGCTGGCGATGGCTCTTTCTGGGACGCCCGCTGTGCCGTCCTGGCTTGCCTTTGCCGCCGCGTTTCCACTCGCCTTTCTCGCAGCCGGTCTGGTGCGCCGCACTCCTGTAATGCGGCTGGCGG
>JAYTGR010000715.1:0-1251 GCA_043733205.1 Chthonomonadaceae bacterium | reverse complement strand
TGCGGGCGCGGGACTTCGCCTGCGATCCCTGCGTGACCGATTGGCGCAATCTGCACTGGGCGGCACGGCGCATTCGGATGCGGCATGAGGATGCGCGGGCTCGGTATCCCAAAATTGCCGACCTCGTATCCGCTCCGATGTCCGACATCCCGAACCTCGATGAGCCTTCGCCGCTGTCACGGGACACCGTGGAACTCTGGGTCTACTGGGACCGCGCTACGGAGGCGACCTGCTATGGTGAGCAGGTGCTGGAGCAGGGGCCCAATCTCTATGGGCGGGTGCCGCTGCTGATCCTGGAGGGGGACATCGCGCCGGAGTCGGAACTGTCGATGGGCGACTACGATACGGCCTCACAGCTGCAGGAGATGCTGGCACGGCTGCAGGCGATGATCAACAGCCAGGCGGAGAACGGCGGCGCAATCGGCTGGTACAATCCTGGTCTGCTGGACGATACGAGCAAGAATGCCTTCGACAGCGGGCGTCCTCAGGAGTTTATCGCCACGCAGGGCGATGGACGCGAGGTGTTCGGCTACATACCGGGGCAGCCGTCCGACCCGATGCTGATGGAGGCATTCATACTGGCGCAGAAGGGCCTTGACAGCGCGACGGGAGTGACCGAGTACCAGCGGGGTGTCATCAACCAGAGCGTGAAGTTCGCGACGGAGGCGGCGCTGCTGGCGAACCAGAGCGGGGCGCGCGGCAATCAGGCACGGATCGAGTTCGAGCAGTTCGTCAATTTTGCGGCTCGATGCCTGCTCCACATGGTGGCAGCCTTCGCCCCGGCGATGATGCGCGACGGAGTCCCGGAGGACGCGCTGCTGCTGCAGTCGATCCAGGCGGTGCAGGATATCAGGGTCATCGAGGCCTCGACAAGCTATAAGGATCCGAGCGCGGAGATGCAGACGAACCTGCAGCTGCTGCAGGCGATGATGCCCTTCATTCAGGCAGGGCTCGTGAATCCGACACCGCTGGTGGCCGATGTGTTTCGCGCTTTCGGGAAGCGCGATGTACACAAGTATTTCCAGCTTCCGCCGTCCGGCGCTCCACAGGGTCCGGGCGGACCGCCGACAGGAGCGGGGCAGCCTGCCCCGCCTCCCGGCGCGGCCCCTCCGCCGCAGCCGCTTCCTTAACCCTCCTAATTCCAGGACATCCCCTTCTTTTCTTTGCATGCAGCAGGCCCTGACCGGGCGAGAGGACACCCTTCATGATGACAGGCATCGCAGCAGAAGCCGCCGGCGCACTCCCTCCGAT